>JAYVLH010000071.1:0-19137 GCA_043759555.1 Sulfuricurvum sp.
TAATGAGGTGCATTTTTGATTAAAAAACAAGACCGAGTCCAAATGAACGAAGAGATCCGAGTTCCTGAGGTACGTTGTGTAGTAGATGGTGGTGAAGCATTAGGGGTTATAACAATCCAAGAGGCAATGAGTAAAGCGAATGAGCTGGGGCTTGACCTCGTATTGATCTCACCGGATGCAAAACCTCCGGTTGCGAAGATTATGGACTACGGTAAGTTTCATTATCAAGAAGAAAAAAAGAAAAAAGAAGCACGTAAAAAGCAAACAAAAGTGGAAGTAAAAGAAATTAAACTTTCTGTTAAAATTGCTGAAAACGATGTAAGTTACAAAGTGAAACATGCACGTGAATTCCTTGAAGAGGGGAAGCATGTCCATTTCCGTGTATTCTTACGCGGACGTGAAATGGCACATCCTGAAGCTGCTGTAGCCGTTTTAAATCGTGTTTGGCCTATGGTTGAAGACGTTGGAATGATGTATAAAACCCCTGCTATGGAAGGTCGTTATTGTAATATGATGATTCATCCGAAAAAAGATGATAAAAAGTAATTTGATCCCTGACTTCATTCCCTCTTTTGGCGGGAATCCACTCTGAAATTATCTAATCAAAATATAAAAGCTTTTTTATGGTATAATCCGCGTCTCGTTCAGAGAATTTTTGCAAAAGGATCAAGTCGATGCCAAAAATGAAATCAGTCAAAGGGGCGGTAAAACGCTTCAAAGTGAAGAAAAACGGCACTCTCAAACGTGGGACAGCATTTCGCAGTCACATTTTGACTAAACAAGATGCAGGGACTCGTCGTGGGCAAAAAACACCAAAAGTGGTTGCTGCTGTCGATGCGAAAAACATCAAAAAAATGATCGTACGCTAATTTAGCTTTCATCATTGTATTCTCCAGTAAAACTGGGCAAGTCCGCAACGCGGCACCTATTCATTAAATTTTAAAATGAACTGGGTAAAGAAAGGAAAAATATGCCAAGAGTAAAAACAGGTGTTGTAAGACGCCGACGTCATAAGAAAGTCTTGAAACTTGCACGTGGTTTCTATAGCGGAAGACATAAGCATTTCCGTAAAGCGAAAGAGCAATTAGAGCGTAGTATGTACTACTCGTTCCGCGATCGCAAACAGAAAAAACGTGAATTTCGTAAATTGTGGATTATTCGTATCAATGCGGCTTGTCGCTTGAATGGAATGAGCTATTCAGTATTCATGAACGGCCTTAAACGTGCTAACATCGATCTTGATCGCAAAATTCTAGCTGATATGGCGATGAATGACGCAGCAGCATTTACTGCTCTGACGACTCAATCTAAAGCAGCTCTGTAACAATATTCTCGTCATGCCGTACTAGATACGGTATCCATCTTTTCTAATATTTTGGATTCCGTGTCGTGGCACGGAATGACGGTTATTTCTCTATTTTATATCCCTTTTTCTCCAAGCACTCTTTGCACTCAACAGTTATAGGACTGGCATTTGCTTTTGCCGCATCATCTAAATTATAATATCTGCACGCACTAAAATCTGCTTTTATACGCTCTTCACTATGCCCTTCTGGACAGATCATACCATTGATACTAAGTTGCTTTTGCGCGCATCCTGCATTGCTTAGTGCTAGCAGCGCGAATACGGCGATGGTGAGTGTTGTTTTCATGAATGATCCTCTTTGAGTGAATTTTCGAATAAATATTGATGTTCTTGGGGCAGTGTATTATAAATCATGTTGGCCAAATCACGAATTTCCCACAGGGCAGCTTTATCGCTTCGTAAAGAAATAAAATTTTGCAAGCTCCGCGCATTAATCGTCCATGTCAGTTCGGTTTTATAGCTTTCAGGAAGACAGTATTTTGCACGATCATTGCTGATTCCTTGAACTAAAACGACACGTAGATTCTCAAGTGCACGAATACTCATTTCGTCAACAATAGCTACATCGGTCATGACGAGGTATTTAGATGCCCGTTCGTGCTGGTCAATAGAGAACGACTCTTCGTCTTTAAGCTCTTTGAGCGTGTATCGTGTACTCTTGACGCTCAAAGATGCCATTCTATGGCGTGCAAGTTCTTGTAGCAAGGCACGTGAGATTCCTGCTATATAGAAGTTGTAAACGATATGTTCAAGCGTTGATGCATGCTTGAACTTATTACCGACGCGGTCAATGAGGGCACGGTCAACGTCGCCTCCATTGTCACTTTTATCAAAGCTTTGCCAACAGGTACGAATGGCGTCAGAACAGATGACAAGCGGCGTATGGTGATGTAGTGTTACTTGCATAGTAATGTCTTTAGTAGGTATTTTAAGTAGAGTATAACGAAGAGAAATGTAAAAAACGCTAAAAGCGTCTTTTACATCACGAAAACGTGAGGCACGATAAGCGGATATTTTTTCATTTTACGGTAGATATGTTTACGCACTACTTGACGTAAATCATTTTCTAATGCTTTTGTATTTTCGATAAGACCGTGTTTGAGGTTGATGAGGAAGTGTTCTAATACGTCTTCCATCTCTGCGGCAAAGGCTTTATCGTTACGGTCAGCTACAAGACCAAAGCTTGTAACTAATGGTTTAGAGAGGAGGCGTGAATCAGCGGCACTTACTTGTGCGACCAAGATAACCATCCCTTCGCTTGCCATTTTTTGACGGTCTATGACGATATCGTCTTCGATTTGATGGTTACTTTGGTTGTCGATATACGTTTTGCCTGTTTTGACTGTTTTGGCTTTACGCATAAATTTCGATCCAACCTCGATACTGTCTCCATCGCTCATAAGGAGGATATTACGTTCAGGAACACCACATGAGATTGCCGTATCACGGTGTTTCATAATGTGGTTGTATTCTCCATGGATAGGAAGAAAATATTTTGGATTCGTGAGACGAAGCATTAGTTTTTGCTCTTCCATACTTCCGTGACCAGATACGTGAATATCACGGTCATTAGCTACTTTTGCACCAGCACGTTGAAGATAGTTCAACATTCCTGAAATAGATCCTTCGTTACCAGGGATGGCCCGAGCGGAGAGAACGATCAAATCAGTGGGCTTAATTTTGATATGACGGTGCTCGCCAATAGACATACGGAAAAGGGCCGAGCTTGGCTCTCCTTGGCTTCCTGTTGTAACAATAAGAACGTCTTTGTCGTTCATGCGGTTTGCTTCTTCGGCATCAATAAAGATATTTTTAGGAAGCTTGATGTAATCGTACTGCATAGAGACTTCAAGATTTCTCTCCATTGAACGTCCAATGACACAAACTTTACGGTTGTATTTAAGACCGTATTGAATCGCTTGATAAACACGGTGGATGTTCGAGCTAAAAGTTGACATAATGATACGTCCTTCAGCTTTGGCAAAAATACGATCAAATCCGCTCGCAACTGTAAGCTCACTTGGCGTCCATTCTTTGTTATACGAGTTGGTTGAATCAGAAAGAAGACACAATACCCCTTTTTCGCCATAATGGGCAAGACGGTGAATATCTGCTGTATAGCCATCAATTGGGGTAAAGTCGATTTTAAAGTCACCGGTGTGGATAACGGTTCCCGCTTTAGTTGTGATCGCCAATGACGAAGAATCGATGATCGAGTGGGTCATATGCATCCATTCGATTTCAAAATCGTTTCCGATTTTGTACACTTGACGTTTGACGATTGGATTAAAATAGCGACGGTATTCACGCATGTGGTGCTCGTCAAATTTGTTTCCGATCATCGCAAGCGGAAGAGGTGTTCCATAAATGGGGAATTGCATCTCTTTAAAGAAATACGGTACAGCACCGATGTGATCTTCGTGCGCATGGGTGATAATAACGGCAACAATTTTTTTACGAATTTCACGTAAGTACGTGAAATCTGGAACCAAAATATCTACACCGTGCATTTCTTCGCTTGGAAAGCTCATTCCGATATCGATAATGATAGCTTCATGTTCCGTTTCAATAACGGTGATATTCCCACCGATTTCACCCAAGCCTCCAAGGGGAGTAATGCGTACTTTTTCATTGTTCTCAAGATCAAGTTTGAAATGAGGGTTAAGACGATTTTTGTGTGCCTCTTGGTTTTTGAGTACAAAATCACGTAGGTTGGCATCAATAGGGGTTGCAGGTGAACCACGACGACCACCACGGCTGCCGCCGCTGCGTGGTGCACGATTGTTTTCACTTTCTGGTGCCAAATTGGTAGCGTTTTCGCTTTCTGTACGAGGAGGACGATTGTCTACACGAGGAGGACGATTGTCAGTGCGCGGCGGGCGATTGTCATCACGAGGAGGACGATTCTCATCGCGTGGACGGTCGTTTTGCTCGTTAGTGTTTTCACCTGCTACTCGATTGTCGTTGCGGGGGCGAAATGGACGACGGTTATTATTTGGCCGTCGTTCGCGATTTTCAGTTTGTGGTTGTGATTGTGGTTGTACTTCTGTAGTTTCATCAGCCATTTGGGCATCCTTAATAAGTAATATTTTTTGTTTATATTATACGTGCTTACGCGGTTTTGAGCTTTTAAAAGCTATTTTAAAAGGGCGTAGAGCCGGTGAAAGTCAGAGGTGCTCAGCTGATGAGGTCGGATGGTTCTTTCAAGATCAAGCGTATTAAACGCTTCAATCAATGAATCTCCATCATAGCATGCCGTGAGATTTTTGTGAAGGGTTTTTCGTGGCTGTGTAAAGGCAACACGTAAAAAGTCTTCAAACCCTTCATCGTTACGATTCGTCCGTTTTGAAATAAGCAGTACGGCAGAATCGACTTTTGGGGCAGGTTCAAACGCAGTAGGTGGAACGTGAAGAACGATTTCTACGTCCGCCACACTCTGTGTTATTACGCTGAGTGCTCCAAAAGCTTTCTCATTGGGCGCAGCGGAAAATTTTTCCGCTACTTCACGCTGAATCATGACAAGCATATTTTTACACGCCGGATCAGCGAGGGCTTTTAGGATAATATTCGTCGCAATGTAATAGGGCAGATTGGCCACTAAATCATACGGTTCATCTAAAAGCTCACTCTTCCAAGTTTCCAGCACATCTCCGCATCGGAGTGTGAGTTTACTGGTAGCGATGGCATCGGCAAAATGGTGCTGTAAATGCTTGCACAAATCGGTATCGACCTCAAAAGCGGTGACACTTTTGACATCAACTAAATATTTAGTTAAATCACCTAATCCAGGCCCGATTTCCGCAATACGGTGAGGGGTAAGGGGCATCGATTGGATGATTTGTAATACAACGCTTTCATCACGTAAAAAATTTTGACCAAATCTTTTTTTGGCTTTTGTAGGACGGTTTTGCATTGGTTAGAGTATATCCTATAAAGACTAAATATCAAATAAAGAAATAAATAAAGAAATTAGCGAAGTGGCGATATACTTTTATAACTACACTACACAATGGAATTTGATGGAATTTTTTGCTAAACGTATTATCCCTTGTCTTGATGTTAAAGACGGTCGCGTTGTCAAAGGGGTTAATTTTGTGGGACTTAAAGATGCGGGAGACCCTGTGGAAGTGGCAAAACGCTACAACGATGAGGGTGCTGATGAGCTGACTTTTCTCGATATTACAGCCTCTCATGAAGAGCGCGATACTATTGTTCATATCGTTGAACAAGTTGCTCGTGAAGTCTTTATACCTCTTACCGTTGGGGGAGGAATACGTGAGCTGAATGACATTTATCGCCTTTTAAATGTCGGGTGTGACAAAGTAAGTATTAACTCTGCTGCAATCAAGCGCCCAGAGTTCATTAATGAGGGCGCTAAGCGATTTGGTTCTCAGTGTATCGTTGTTGCCATCGATGTAAAGCGTATGGGGGATCAGTACAATGTTTTTCTTAATGGCGGCAGGGTGGATACAGGAATTAATGCACTGGAATGGGCAAAAGAGGTCGTTGATCGAGGGGCCGGAGAGATCCTTCTCACGTCGATGGATGCCGATGGGACGAAAGCAGGATTTGATCTTAGTATTACAGCGCAAATAAGTCATGCTGTGAATGTTCCCGTTATCGCCAGTGGCGGTGCAGGAACGATGGAACATATCAAAGAAGCCTTTGAGTCAGGGGCAGATGCTGCGCTTGCTGCGAGTATTTTTCACTACAAAGAGATCGATATTATGGATTTGAAGCGCTATCTTCGTGATAATGGTATTGCGGTACGTTTATGATATTGTGTGCGGGAAATAATGAAACGTTTGACTTTGCGCTTCCCATTGGTGTTGGACTGGTTGAGAGTGCTATGAGTTTGACACGGTTATGCTTGATGGAAAAGCCTGATTTTTTGCTTTTTGTCGGGAGTGCTGGCAGTTATGGAGAATATCAGATTTTCGATGTAGTTGAATCTAAAACATCGGCTAACATAGAGTTAGGATTTTTGGACCAAAGAGCTTATACACCGATTGATAATGTTGTTTCTTCACAAACAAACGGTGAGCGCGATGTTATGGTGAATTCCTCCAATTATATCACCACAAGCGAGAGCGCAATGGAACAGTTTCGTACATTAGGGCTTGGCTTGGAAAATATGGAATTTTTTAGTGTACTGCGTGTGGCACAGGCGTTTGGAATTCCTGCAGGCGGAGTGTTTTGCGTGACAAACTTTTGTGATGCGAATGCGCATCGTGATTTTATTGCCAATCATGGATTTGCTAAAGTATTACTGCGAGAATATCTTGTTAAAAAAGGGTTAATACGTGCCTAAACTCTCACTATTGGATTACACACAATCAGAACTTTCAGGTATGGTAAAACCTTCTTTTCGCGCAAAACAAATTTGGAATTGGGTGTATCACCAGTATGCAACCACGTTTGAAGAAATGCAAAATCTACCTAAAGCAATGCGGGAGGAGCTCGATAAAACGTATAGACTCATGCCTTTGAAAATTGTTCGTAAAGAGTGTTCTGCAGATGGAACGATTAAATATCTTTTTGAATTGCACGATGGCAAAACGATCGAAACCGTATGGCTCAAAATGAAAGATGAATCCATCGATGAAGAAGGAAATATCGAAAACGAAGCGCGTTATACTGTTTGTGTCTCAACGCAAGTAGGGTGCAAGGTAGGATGTTCTTTTTGTCTTACGGCAAAAGGAGGGTTTACTCGTGACCTAAGTGCAGGCGAGATCGTTGCACAAGTGTTGGCAGTGAAAGTGGATAATGAGCTTCCTGCATCAAAGCGTCTGAATATCGTCTATATGGGGATGGGTGAACCGCTGGACAATCTGGACAGTTTAGCCAAAGCTATCACAATTTTTAAAGATGAAGACGGTCTTAGTATTTCGGGAAAACGACAAACGGTTTCAACAAGCGGTTTGAGCTCTAAAATCGATAAATTGGGTGAAATGGATTTGGGTGTTCATATTGCCATCTCTCTCCATGCGGTCGATGACGAGCTTCGTACAGAGCTTATCCCTATGAATAAAGCGTACAATATCGCGTCGATTATCGATGCTGTGAAGCGGTTTCCTATCGATACACGCAAGCGTGTTATGTTCGAGTATCTTGTGATTAAAAATAAAAATGATGATTTGGTTTCCGCAAAAAAACTGGTCAAGCTCTTACACGGGATAAAAGCAAAAGTTAATCTGATCTTTTTTAATCCTTATCCGGGGAGTGATTATGAACGCCCTACGAGAGCGGATATGGTGAAGTTTCAAGAGTATCTGGTAAAGCACGGTGTTTTGTGTACGATACGTGATTCCAAAGGTTTGGACATCAGCGCAGCGTGCGGACAGCTCAAAGAAAAAGATTTAAACGAGGTGGCACAATGACGGTATTGGATTGGGCTGAAACAGGTTTCTTAGTGATTATTGTGTCTCTTGGATTGGGCGGTTTTATATGGGCCGTGTTGAAAAAGGATTAAAGACGTCTAAAAGATGTATTTAATCATTGCCTGAAAGACGTCGTTGTCTTGGTGGTATGTATTTTCGTGGTAGTAATGCCATTCTGTTCCTGCTTCTAATTTTCCGGCAGTGATTCCAAATGAACGAGACAGGTCAAACAGCAGTTGATTTTGGGTTGTAAAATCGATGGCTGTCCAATCACAAAATCCTTCAAAATGCCATCGCTCACTTAACGGAAATAGATAGTTTGCTGAGAGCTGATAGGTGTCTTCTCCGATATTTTGAATTTTCCGATACACATTAAGTCCAAAAACACTAAATCCAGGAATATTTAAATCCACTCCTGCCCCATAAAGCCATCCGTGATAGGTTCGTGAACCATTGTATTGAAATGCGGCATACCACTCTTTGACAATGCTCTCAGATGCAGGGGAATTGGCTATTTTATTGAGGCTGATACGTGGTGAAAATTCACCGTAAAGATCCGTTTTTAGATTGGTAAACTGCAGTCCTTCCTTGGCGTATGCATAATCTGTAAACATGTACACATCTCCATACTCCCATGTCCGATAATGTTCCGCTGTTAGTGTTTGTTTTGCTCCTGTTTGGGTATCCAAAAATGTTGGACCCTCAAAATTGCCGTAAAGGTATTGAATATTTGTTGTTGAAAAAGCGGCCAGATGGGTGGCGAGCAGCGTATAAAGAATAAGTTGTTTCATGCGGGATCTTTTATTTGGGCTAGTGTGGTCTGGTTTCGACCGTATTCTTTACTGCAATAAAGGGCATCGTCAGCCGCTTTTAGCAAGGCATCCTGTGTCATTCCCTGTTGAGGAAAAGCGCTGATGCCTGCTGAAATAGTTACTTTAATGACGTTATTGTTATAGATGGTTACGGTGTTTTCGATCATACGTCGGCACTCTTCTATTCGCTCCATCGCTTGAGCAGTAGCCATTCCTGGCATGACAATAATAAACTCTTCTCCTCCATAGCGGCAGGTAAAGTCAATTTGGCGTATGGATGACGTAATCATGGATGTAATGTTTTTTAGGACTGCATCTCCTGCAATATGTCCGTACATGTCATTGATCTCTTTAAAATGGTCAATATCTACCATGACAAAGGATATGGGAACCATTTCTCGCTCTGCGCGGGCTATTTCTCTAGGGAGGGCTTCATCGAGGTAATAGCGGTTATAAAGACCTGTCAGCGGATCATGAATGGCTTGTTGTTTGATCTTGCAGTTTAGACGAAAAATAGACCAGGTAACGGATCCAATGACTACAATTAAGGCAGAAGCCGCGGCAAGCAGATAATAAAGCCAAGCGTTATCGTGGGGCGGATTTAGATCATATAAAAATCCTTTAGGTATGCTATCAGAAGTAGAAAATTTCAACTCGTGATAGGTTTTGGCAATATTAGCCCAGCGCGCCGGATTCATGTGTCCTATTTCGATGAGTTCGGGCTCCATAAGCGAATGTATAGCATGGGCTTCAAATTGGAGATGTTCCCGGATTTTTACGTGTGAATAGTCTTTTAAAATAACGTCAATCGCTTCTTCGGGATGATCCATGGCATAAGCCCATCCTTTGAGGCTTGCAGATCTAAATGCCTTTACCCGTTCAGGGTAATCCGATAGCTCGGTATCGCTGGTAAATAAACAGTCGCTGTAAAAATCGACACCGTATCTGCGTGGAGCGATGATGACGTAGCCAATACCTTTTTGTTTAAGATAATAGGGTTCATTCGTTGAATAGCCGTTAAAGGCATCTACTTTTTTATTGATAAGATCATTGATATCAAAAGTGCTGTCAACTATATTGAGTTTTTTATAATCAAATCCTTCATTATAAAAAGGTGCTAGCAACTCAGCGTTTTCAATGTTATTTGTCATCATAAGCCGCTTGTGAGTCAGATCGATAATGGTTGATATTCCTGAATCTTTACGCATAATCCAGACATTTGGTGAAGATTGAAAAATCGAGGCCAGAACAACGACTGGTTTGCCTTTGGAGCGTTCGTTGATCAGTCCGGAATTTCCGACACCGTATTGTGCACGTCCTGAGACAACTTCTTCAACAGGATTCGAATGTTTTTTATCGGCTTCGAGGATGGTGACATCGAGTCCGGAATCTTTGTAGTAGCCTTTTTCTTTTGCCATATAATAGCCGGCAAATTGAAACTGATGCAGCCATCGCAGTTGAAGAGTGACCTTTTCCAATGATTGGCCAAAAAGAAATGATGGGAGAAATAAGATCCCTATAACGAAAAGGGAAATGTGTCTTTTATGCAAGATAGAGACCTACTATAAATAAATATTTTTTGGAAGATATTTATAGATTGTAGCAAAAAATAATGATATTTCAATGATCTTATTTGTTATTATTTTTATTGAGCCTTTTTGGCATTTTGAGCAAGAGTAAGAGGAGGTACAAAAAGCGTATTTATTTGTGCCAAAAAATTAAGAGGATCAACTTGGATACCGTGCGCCATGATCCCAAAATGCAAATGGGGACCCGTAATACGTCCTGTTGCTCCGCTTAGCCCGAGAATCTGTCCTTGTGTTATTTTATCTCCTACTTTGACATCCAGTTGGCTAAAATGAAAATAGCAGGTATAAATTCCTTCGCCGTGATCGATGATAACCGTACCGCCAGAATAATAACGCTCTTTGGCGAGTACGACAATACCATCGTTGGATGCGATGATCGGCAATGGGATTTTGGCTCTAAAATCTACCCCTCCATGATAACTTTTTAAAACACCGTTATAGGTACGCGAAGAGCCGTATTCACTTGTAGTTATCGATTCTATGGGGCGGATAAACGGTTTGTCCCAATAACGCGTTGGGTTATAGGTAGAATAGATTTTTTCGGCTTCGGCTCTTTCTTGTGCGATACGCTCGAGCGTTTCGGGAGGAGGGGTGACTTTTGCGCTGTCTACGCTTAAAATTTCGGTGGGATACGAGGCGCTGATAACGTCCAAATTCAATGTGAGATTTTCATCCGGTGCCAGCCATTGGGCTTCTAGCGTTTGTGGCACACTGTAATAGTCAAAAGCTAAGACAGCAAAGCCTGCCCTGGGATTAAGGGGGTGAGGAATAACGGTGATGTTACGGTCATTCAGCGTTACAATGCCATGAGAACTATTGATCAAGAGAATCAAGCTTTTGCCATTTTGGACATCGAATCCCCAGCCAGAGAGGGTAAAAAGTACTAAAAGAAGCATAGATTTCATAGTCAATCACTTTTTTTGAAGAAATTATAATGTTTTTAGATACAATTTTTTATATGAGCAGGAAAATATCATGAAAAATTTATTTGTTGCTATTGTCATTGTCCTCATTATAGCTGGTGGCGGGTATGGAGTATGGAAAACATACGGTACGCAACAGCATCCTAAAATCCTTATTTCATCGAATCCATGGGTAGGCTTTACCCCATTTATGTACGCTCAAGAAAAAGGGTGGTTGGAAAACACTCCCTTTAAATTTATCTGGCTGGTCGATCTATCGGATAATTCGCGTTTACATGAAAAAGGATTTACGCAAGGATTCACAGCAACCCAGTACGAGTATTTGCATTTTAAAAATAAAGATAACATAGTCCCGGCATTTTTAATTGACGTATCCAATGGTGCTGATGCGCTTCTTTCCAATCGCACCCTCGAGCAACTGTGTAAGTCCAAAGAACACGTCAATATTTATTTGGAAGAGGGCTCGCTGCACGATGATATGTTAACGGCATTTGTGCGTGAATGTCACATGGAGAAGATGAGTTTTCAACTAATTGACAGTTCCCAAAAGAGTATGTCGGCACTAGAAGAAACTAAAAGTTCTCTTATTATGATGACGTATGAGCCATATACTTCATCGCTTAAGACCAAGGGATTGCAAGTGATTGCATCGACGGCGACACTCAAAACGTTCCATGCTGTTGATGCCCTTTTTGTAGATAAAGCTTCTATTTCTCAACACAAAGACGATTATCAAAATCTAAAAAATATTTTTGAACGTGCGAAGACGGATTTGCGTAAAAATCCAAAAGAGTATTATGAAACCATCCGCGGCTATTTAGAGGATGAAAGTTATGCAAACTTCATGGCGAGTACAAATCAGATTGAGTGGCTAGATGGAGCACCTCCAGCTCCTATCATGAAAACGTTGAAGAGCCAGAAGATCAATACGGATGCGTTGATGCAATGAGAATTAAGACCATTACTCTCATAGCCATTACCGCCTTCGCTCTTTTAATGGGAGCGCTTTCGGCTGAATTTTATAATCTTGATCGACAGGAAGTGTTACGATATATTGCAACAGGGACTCAGCAAAACGTATTTCGTTTAGAAGATGATGTCAAAAAAATTTTGCAGCAAGAGAAAGACTATAAATTACAGGCACTTTTGGACCGAGTGGTAGCGATTGACCTGTCGATCAAAGATGTCTCTATTTCAATAGACAATAAAACGATTGCATATTCTTCTTCGAGATCACAAATCCACAAACCTATCCAAAAAAAGTTTATTGCAATATCAGACATAAGGAATGAGCTGACTCACAATAATGAATTGTATTATAAAAGTGATTTTGATTATTTTTCCAATACTCAGCGTCATAGCGTTTATTTATTGATTGAGTTGGATCAAGGATACGTTTATGGGCAGCTTAATCGATTGGCGTGGATGTACGGGATGGGTCTTTTTATCTTTATGTTGGGAGTTATTATAATAACCTTCATTGGAGTTAGGCAGTTGATTGTGTTACCGCTTGAAAAAATCACCCAGATGGCACAAAAAAAAGATCAAAAAGTGACACCTTACTTTATTAAAGAGTTAAATGCTCTTAGTCAAACACTGGCAATCACATTTAAGAATCTATGGTTGCAGCAGATTAAAATAGAAGAGGCGATGGAAGAGACGCGCTATCTCGATCGAATCATGCGGACAATTGCGGATATTAATGAATATCTGGTCTCATCAAGTGATATCAATGAATTGATGCAAAAATGCACAAAGCGGCTAAGCGAACATCAAGGTTATGGTGCGTGCTGGATTGCTTTGGTCAAAGGTGATGCCCTTGAAGTTGGCGGATGTACCAAAGGGTTAAAGGATTTTTTACATGTTGGAATGAAAATAAGACTCAATGCAGAAGAGTTGATTGCATTTGCTCCCAGTATTGAAGCATTTAACAGTGGATCAGCGGTGATGCTTCAATAGCTAAGCACCCAAGAATCTTTGGAACCATGGCGTTTTATTGCTAAAGAAAATGAATATGGCTCCTTTATCGCATTGCCTTTGATCAACAGAAGTGATGAAAAAGCATTTGGGGTATTGAGTGTTTATGCGCAGAGTGCGGAAGGGTTTCGCCCAAAAGAGGTCAAGATGCTTCAGGAGCTCTCAGGGGATATAGGCTTTGCCATTTACTCCTATGTACAAAGAGAAGAATTTCGCCTCCATTTGAGTACCGATACTGTCAGCGGTTTACCTAATCGTATATCGCTGATTGATTATCTCTCGCAACAGCAGGTATCGGCATTGGCCATTCTCAATATTGATCGTTTTAGTGATATTAACGATGTTTATGGTGTTGCCATTGGGGATCAGGTGTTAGCAGGATATGGCCATTGGCTTTCAAAAAAAGTAGAAAAAACAACGGGTGCTTTTTTGTATAAGCTGGGAAGCGATGAGTACGTACTGGTATTTGATGAACATCATGATGGCGATGACAGTGTCGCTTTTTTGGAGTATTTGATCGATAAGACGGAAGAAGAGTCTTTTGTTATCGAGGGGATCGAAGTGATCTTGAGCATTACGATCGGGATTGATTTTAAATCTGAAAAGCTGATTGAAAATGCGACAAGAGCGCTCAAACAAGCAAAATTGCAACACAAGTCCTTATCCATTTATACACCGTTAATTGGAGCGAAAAAAGAGCAAGCCAATAATATCCAATGGTATAAAGAGATTAAAGAAGCGCTGGAAGAGGATCGAATTGTTCCCTACTTTCAGCCAATCGTGGACAATAATAGTCATAAAGTTATCAAGTATGAAGCCTTGATCCGTTTGATTAAGCGTGACGGCACCGTGATCTCTCCTTACGTCTTCCTCGATATAGCCAAAAAGATCCGCCTTTATCCTGCGCTTACAAAAGTGATGTTAGACAAAGTAATCAGAAGCTTTGAAAACAGTAATATCCCTGTCAGTATTAACCTCTCGACAGAAGATTTAATGAATGCTGAGCTAGGTAATTACATTGAAGAGCAGCTTGAACGCTATAAAGTTGGAAAGAACATTATCTTTGAGATATTAGAGAGTGAAGGGATAGAAAATTATACCCAAGTGAGCTCATTTATAGAACGCTTTAGAAATCTTGGATGTTCGTTTGCTATTGATGACTTCGGTTCTGGATTTTCGAACTTTGATCATCTTCTTCGACTGAATATCGATACATTAAAAATCGACGGCTCTCTGATTAAGAATCTTACACATGACCGAAATGCGCAGATTGTTGTACGCCATATTTGTGATTTTGCGCATGAAATGGGATTTAATACAATAGCTGAGTTTGTCGCAGATGAAGCTATTTATCGTAAAGTTTTAGAGATTGGTATTGATGCATCCCAAGGGTATTATTTTTACGAACCTGCTGCACATTTAGTCGTCAATGAGGAATGATATTTTTAGGATACATTTAATACAGATAGTGTTATTATAAAGTATTATTAAATAGGCGGGTTAAGTGTTCTATAAAATGGGGGTCATTCCAATAACGGTGTTCGATACCATTAATAATAAGGACGCATCTTTATGAAAACAGTAAACACTTATTATACCTCTGAAATCGATTTGTATGAGTTTATTAGACTTCAAAAATTGGAAGATTCTTCACAACTTTTAATCCAAGTTTTTACGGCAATTAACGACGTTATATTCATTTCAAAACTTACCCATTTTTTTGCAGATCATTTTCCTTTTGCTTCGCTCATCGGAGCAACTACCGATGGCGAAATAATGGACGGATATGTTTCAACAAACAAAACAGTCATCAGCTTTACCATTTTTGAGACCACCCGTTTAAAGACTTACATCTCCAATACGTTTGAAAACTATTTTGAGGCAGGTAAAAATTTAGCATTAGATCTTATCGAAGAGGAGTCAAAGGCGATCATAGCCTTTATTGATGGGCTTTCCGGGAACGGAGAATCATTTTTAAACGGGATTGACGTCATCAATAAAAATACAATTATTTCAGGTGGATTAGCAGGAGACAATGCGACGTTTACCAAAACATATGTTTTTACCAAAGAAGAGATATTCACAGGTGGAGTTGTCGGTGTTTCTTTAAATTCCCCCTCTTTGAACGTTTTTACCGATTATAGTTTTAGCTGGCAGCCGATAGGGAAAACACTGCAAATAACGAATGCCAAAAAGAATCGAGTCTATACGATAGACGATAAAACAGCTGTTGATACCTACAAATATTATCTCGGGAATGATATTGGAAGCAATCTCCCCAAGGTCGGAATAGAATTTCCGTTAATTATCGAAAGAGACGGTGTTAATATTGCAAGAGCAGTTATCGCAAAAGAAAAGGACGGTTCATTGATTTTTGCAGGCAATCTCAAAAATGGCGATAAAGTACGATTCGGATATGGCGATTGTGATATTATCCTCGGTGAAACACAAAATCATATCGATATGCTAGCCAATGTACCGGTAGAAAGTATATTTATCTATTCATGTATGGCACGAAGACGATTTATTCCGCTCGAAATCGAACATGAAACGCTTGTCTATAACCAAATAGCCACAACAAGCGGATTTTTTGCCTATGGCGAGTTTTTCAGTACACCAAACACCAAACAGTTATTAAATCAAAGTATGTCCGTACTAGCCCTAAGCGAATCAAATACACTTGTAGACAAAAATATAACCTATCAAAAAACAAATAATAAAAGTACAGCTATAAAAGCCCTCGCCCACCTCATCAATATTTCGACCAAAGAGTTAGATATTGCTCATGAGCAGTTGAATATTCTTGCAACAACCGATCCTTTGACCCATCTCTATAATAGAAGATATTTTATGGATTCATCGACAAATATTTTCAACCTCGCTCTTAGGTATAAAAAGCCTTTGTCAATTATTATGCTTGATATCGATAAATTTAAAAATATAAACGATACCTATGGTCATCAGACAGGGGATAGTGTACTTGTAGAACTTGCGAATCTTTTGCAAGAATCTCGTAGGAATAGCGATATTATTTGCAGATATGGTGGTGAAGAATTTGTCATTTTACTGCCGGAAACAGATCAAAATAATGGTATGTCCCTTGCTGAAGAGATCAGAAAAAAAATTGAAGCGTGTGCTATAACACTTGAAAACGATCAAATCATAAAATTTACGGTCAGTTTAGGAGTTTCGGAAATTGACTATACCAACGATACGACGATTGAACCTACACTCAACAGGGCGGATAAAGCTCTCTATATTGCTAAAAATGCGGGTAGGAATAAAGTCTCAATGCTCTGAGAGGTTTAGGTCTATTGGAAAGGCAATCCTGTCAAGAGAGATTAAAGTCTATATTGTGCGCTTAATAACTACATTAGTGCTAAAATATTATAAGTTAATGAGTACGTCTCATAAAAACTGCTAATTTTATCCGGATACAATGTAGCCACATCTTAGTCAAAGAAGAATTAAACCATGCGTAATGAACCTAAAATCAAGGGGATGGGATCGATTCTGCACGCTCATGGCGTTGCCTTCCGTGTGTGGGCACCCCATGCACAACAGGTATCGGTTATCGGATCGTTCAATAAATGGGATGGCACCAAGCACCCGATGCAATCTGAGGAAAATGCTTATTGGTACGTAAATGTTACTGAGGCTCATGCGAATGATCAGTATCTGTTTCTCCTTACTACTGCAGAGGGTGAGCTCAAGCGGATCGATCCCTATGCCCGTGAAGTGACAAGCTCCGTGGGCAACGCTATCGTTCATGATACCCGTTTTGACTGGGATGGGGATGATTTTACCATCGTGCCGTGGAATGAACTTGTCATCTATGAACTGCATGTCGGAACGTTCAATGATCAAGAAGACGTTAGCCATCAGGGTGAATTTTTATCGGTATCTGCGCGTTTTGGGCATTTAAAAAAACTTGGTATCAATGCGATTCAGATTATGCCAATAGGTGCGTTCGCGGGAGAACGGTCGTGGGGTTATAACCCTTCCCAAATTTTTTCGGTCGATGGTGAGTACGGAGGGCCGTTGGCATTTAAACAGTTCGTCAAACATGCCCACCAAGCTGGTATTGCAGTGATACTGGATGTTGTTTACAACCACCTAGGCCCTAGCGACCTCGATCTGTGGCAGTTTGATGGCTGGAGCGAAAATGACCGCGGCGGAATCTATTTCTACAACGATGATCGGGCAATCACCCCATGGGGAGATACTAGACCCGATTACGGACGTGGAGAAGTTCGTCAGTACCTTTTTGATAACTCCATGATGTGGCTCGAAGAATACCATGTAGATGGAATCCGCTTCGACTGTACCCAGTTCATTCGCACGGTCAACGGTTCAGATATGCAGGATATTCCTGAGGGGTGGAGCCTGCTTCAGTGGATCAACAGCCAGATTACCCAAAAATTTCCCGGTAAGGTCACAATCGCTGAGGATCTTCAAAATAATAGATGGCTCACCAAAGAAGTCGGAGCCGGCGGAGCCGGATTCGCCTCTCAATGGGATGCCATGTTTGTCCATCCCATACGTCAAGCGGTGATTGCCCCCCAAGACGAACAGCGCTCGCTCGATGCCATACGCGATGCCATCTTATACCGTTATAATGATGACGCCTTTGACCGGGTCATCTACAGTGAATCGCATGACGAGGTTGCAAACGGCCATGCTCGTGTACCACAAGAGATTAATCCGAATGACCCCAAAGGGTGGTACGCACAGAAACGTTCGACGTTGGCCGCGGCAATGGTCTTTACCTCCCCCGGTATCCCGATGCTTTTTCAAGGTCAAGAGTTCCTAGAGGGGGGATGGTTTCGCGACACGGTTCCCGTTGATTGGGATCAATGTATTGAGTTTCACGGTATCGTTCGTCTGTATCGGGATCTCATACGGTTGCGCTCCAACCGTGAGGGCTTCACACGCGGTTTATGCGGGCAATTTACTCAGGTCTATCACCTGAACAATGACCGTAAGGTTATTGCATTTCACCGCTGGGACAAGGGGGGTATATCGGACGACGTTGTGATTGTTGCTAACTTCTACCATGAGTCACAAAATGACTACGTCATCGGTTTTCCAGCCGAAGGAACTTGGAAGCTCCGTTTCAACAGCGATTGGGAAGGGTATAATGATGATTTTGGCAACTATCCGAGTATTGATATTATTGCAAAAGAAGGGGAGTGGGATGGGCTTCCCTTTCATGCTGCGGTTTCTATTGGCTCTTACAGTGTAGTAATCTTTTCGCAATAAGGGTTCCGAACACACTTGACTATCAGTTAATCGTAATATTAATAACTCAGCAGTACAATTCAACATTAAATTACCAAATTTAATGATTATAAGGTTGGATTTAACCATGACTAAAAATATTGAGCGCGAACTCGCAAAAGAAATTGGATTCCACAAAAGCATTATTCAAATTTTACCTGATCTCGTCTGGTTAAAAGATGTTGAGGGTGTTTATCTTGCTTGTAATCATCGATTTGAGAATTTTTATGGCGCTTCTGAGCCAGAAATTATTGGTAAAACGGATTATGATTTTGTCAATAGCAAAGAGGCAGATTCTCTCCGAGAACATGATATCAAAGCGATGCACAAAGGGGCACCCTCCGTCAATAAAGAATGGCTGACATTTGCCAATGATGGACATCGTGAATTTGTAGAGACAACTAAAACACCTATGTTTAATGATGCAAAGGAATTGATTGGTGTTCTAGGAATAGCGCACGATATTACTAAATCGGATGATCAAGCACGTGAGAGTGCCCAGATCCTTCAAAGTATTGTTGAAACTACCATTGATGGCTTCTGGACTATCGACTACCGAGGAAATTTGATTGATGTTAATTCGACCTATTGCCAGCTGTCTGGTTATACGCGTGAAGAACTTCTTACAATGCACGTATCTCAGCTGGATGCAACTGAGAGTCACTTAGAGTTCAAAGAATGTATAAAAATAATCATTGATCAAAAACATCTTCAATTTGAAGCCAAACATCGTCGTAAAGACGGATCCGTTTGGGATGTTGAAGTCAGCGTAACAAGCTGCGATATTAGAGGTGGACGGATATTTTCATT
>JAYVLH010000072.1:0-4180 GCA_043759555.1 Sulfuricurvum sp.
TGTTGCACTGTCCCTCATGTTACCATGGCCATCAGTTAGATGGAACCGTGTCCTACAGCAGCCCGGACTTTCCTCTTGAATTGTGATTCAAGCTATCACCTGTGTACCTGTGGCATTATAAAGGATATTAGTTTATAAACCCCTCACAAAAAAGGCATTTATCTCGGAAATCTTGATTTTCGTAGCTTTAGGGGGTTGCAAGGGACATTCGTCCCTGCCACTAAACGGGCTTTGCTCGTTTAGTGTGTAGCATTAATCAGTCAGCAAGTCGATATATAAGCTTACCAGCGAGTTCCATATACATACTCTTTTTTAGAACTTCAATCTCATCGATATTTTCATAGTAATAATTTTTAATAATTTGATCGAGCCTCTCTTCATCGTGGGTTTGCATAAGCATTTTTTCCATAACGGCAAGACGCATAATAACATCATCAAATTCAGCTTGCATCAAATCTTTACTGATTTGGTTTGAAATATCCCAATATTTTGACTTTGGTGAGCCTCCAAAAATATCGTCTTCATCCTCGAATAAAGCATCAAATTTATTCATATTTACTCCTTGGTATCATTTACGAAAGAGTATCTAATCGAACATTAATAATTAGATGAAAATCGTGACTATAATAGTTTTATAAAGAAGAAAATCAAAGAAATGAGTGAAGAAGAATTTTCCGCGAAAGCGGAAAAGAGTTATACCGCTTTAGCCATAGCCTCTTGAGCGTATTTTTCGCCTAGATCATAAGCTTTTAAGTTAGCAGCGTGAACTTTTGCAGGTACTTTTGAAAGCATTGTATCAACAAGAATTTTCTTATCAACAGCATTCATCATCGTGTTTGCAATAGCAAGGGCAACAACGGATTGAGTAATGACATTTCCTACTTCTTCTTTAGCGATAGTAATAATAGGAATTTCATAGATTTTCCACATTTTACGATCTTCATCCGTTGGGTGAACAAGGTTAGGATCAACAACAATTATTCCACCAGGTTGAACACCATCTTTGAATGAGTTATAAGAAACGTTTGCAACTGAAAGCATAAAACCAATTTCACCATCATTTGCATAGGGATAATAGATTTCTTGATCATCTAGCTGAATATCAACTACTGTTGGTCCACCACGAACTTGTGATGTATAGGTTGCTGTCTTTAGGCCCTCACCGCCAGATGCAATTTTTGCAGCTGCAAAAATCTCACCAGCAAGAAGCACACCTTGACCACCAACACCCGTAAATCTCATTAATGTCTTACTCATCAGCTCTCCTTATATCTTTTTCTCAAAGTCATCTTGCGTAATGTTAGCACGTTTACCTTGGTGTGCATCAATAATATCTTGATACATATCGCAATATTCTCTAACTGTTGTATCTTCTTTTAAGATACCCGTTGGGAAGATGTTAAGTTTCTCTTCTTCTGGAAGCTCATTGTATTTTTTAACAGGCATAGTGATGCTGTCAATCCAGTTAAGGTTATCCATCGCAGAAACCATTTTGTTCTTACGACCAAGGTTAATATGACAGTTAGAAAGGATATCAAGGAAAGAGAAACCTCTATGCTCCATAGCCTTGACAAAAATTTTCTCTAGTTTCTTAGGATCAAGCATACTCTCACGTGCAACAAAAGAAGCACCTGCAGCGATACCAAGAGCACAAGCATCAAAAGTAGGATCAATATTACCCACTTTTTGCGTAACCGTCCACATACCTTGAGGAGTTGTTGGAGACGTTTGTGAATTCGTCAAACCATAAATAAAATTATTGATAATGATTAAAGTAATATCGATATTTCGGCGAGCTCCATGAATAGTATGGTTACCACCAATAGCAAGTGCATCACCATCACCGGCAACACATACTACAATTTTATCTGGATGCATCATTTTAATACCCGTTGCAAATGCAACAGTACGTCCATGAGTTGTGTGTACTGTATTGAAGTCAACATACGACGAAAAGCGTCCTGAACAACCAATACCTGAAACTACACAGACATCATCTTGCTTAACACCCATTTTTTCGATAGCACGGATAAATGCCTTAAGAATAACACCATCACCACAACCCCAACACCAAAGTGTTGGCATTTTTTCAAGTCTTAAATATTGGTCATAATTGAATGCCATTAGAATACCTCTTTTACTTTGCTTACAATTTCATAAGGAGAAATTGGACGACCATTAACTTTAAATAGACCCTGAATATCAAGTCTAGATGAAACACGCTCTACTTCTTCTGTATATTGTCTGATATTTAACTCCACACAAAGTACATTTTTAATCATATCAGTATATTTTTTGATAGATTTTTCTGGAGAAGGCCATAGTGTCAGTGGACGAAAAAGTCCCGCTTTAATACCTGCAGCACGTAAGTGACGAATAGATTCTTTTGCAGCAAGAGACACAGAACCATACGCAATGATGAGTACTTCACCTTCTTCACCCGTCATATCATCAAGCATAAACTCTTCATTGAGTTCAAGTTCATCAGTATGTAACATAACCTTGTCTTCTAGACGTTGGATAAGTTTACGACATGTCTCAATTTCTTCCGTTGGGAAACCATTTTTATCGTGGTGAAGACCTGTAAAATGGTAACGGTAACCTTCGAACATTTTGTTAAGTACTGCCGGTTGATCTGGCTCACACTCATAAGGATGGTAATCAGAAGGTGCACCCGTAAATTGTTTACGTGGAACAATACCAGATTTAACAGCTTCTGCAGTAGGAATAATTGCCTTACCATGCATGTGACCGATTGTTTCATCGAGTAAAACAAATACAGGTTGCATAAAACGGTCTGCCAAATTGAATGCACGTACAACTTCTGTATAACATTCAGATAGGTTACCAGCACATAAAGTGATTGAACGGTAATCACCATGGGATGGATTTTTCGCTTGACGAACATCACCTTGAGATACACGTGTCGGAAGACCCGTTGATGGACCACCACGCATAACGTTTACAACAACCAATGGAACTTCACACATTTGTGCGAGACCTAAGTTTTCTGCTTTTAGTGAAATACCAGGACCAGAAGTCGCTGTCAATGTTCTATGACCAGCCATACCAGCACCAATTGCAGCAGCAACAGCAGCAATCTCATCTTCCATCTGAATACAAGAACCGCCACGAGCAGGTAGTAAGTCAGACATTTGTTCGATGACTTCTGATGAAGGTGTAATTGGATAACCCGCCATAAATCTACATCCAGCATCTGCGCCTGCTAGTGCCGCTAAGTGGTTACCACTTGATATTACTTCTCTTGTATCAGACATTACTTAACTCCTTGCAGGTCTAAAGACATATAATTGTTTGAAACAATTTTAACTTGACGTTCTTTTGAATCATCTGTAAGTTTTGCAAACTTTTTACCAACTGATGCTAAATTTTCTTTACTTGCCACATAAATAGCGAAGTCTGGACAGTTTAGCTCACAGTCATTACAACCGATACATGAATCTGGATTATCAACAGAGATCATCGCTCCCAAAGTTGATGTAGAGTCATATCTCATTCCCAAAACACCTGATGGGCATACTGATACACAGATATCACATGCCTTACAGTTGTCTCTATTGATCCAAACAGGTGCTCCTGCGAATTCAATCATTCCACTTGATATCATATATTCTCCTTAAAATTAATTTTCACTACCAAATTTTCCTACTGCACAGGAAACAAAGCTCTTTGCTTTGAGAACTGTACCTTCAATTAATCCATTATTTATATCGGATAAAGGATAACCCAATTTTCTTAATATAGTGCTACATTGTGCTAATTGCGCCTCGTTCACAGCTTCAACTGTTACTTTACGTGGCTCGCACGAGAGATCAACACTGACCCCTTTAAAACCTACCTCTTGAAGTGCTTTTGTAATTGTATTGGCGCATCCGCCACAACGTACATTATCAACTTCAAAAGTTTGGATCATAATGCTGCCATTACTTTTGCGATAGCTTTTCCGATATCTGCGGGAGAAACAACAACAGTAACACCTGCTGCTTCAAGTGCTGCCATTTTCTCCTGTGCAGTACCCGCACTTCCAGAGATAATAGCTCCTGCGTGACCCATACGTTTCCCAGCAGGTGCAGTTTGACCTGCAATAAAGGCTACCACTGGTTTAGTAATATGTTCTTTGATATAAGCTGCTGCTTGGATTTCTAAATCTCCGCCGATT
>JAYVLH010000073.1:0-7812 GCA_043759555.1 Sulfuricurvum sp.
CAAAGAGATGCCTGTAGATGCATCAAATGTCCGTAAAGTTGAGGCGTAATCATGGCACGACTAAAAGATAAATATTTGGCTCTTAAGCCTGAGCTTCAAAAAGCTCTTGGTATTGCCAACACTATGCAGACTCCAAAACTTGAAAAAGTGATTATCTCTGTTGGTTGTGGCTTTGCTATGAAAGACAACAAATTGATCCAAAGTATCCAAGATACTATCAGTAATATCGCTGGTCAGCGTGCATCAGTTGTTGTTGCTCGTAAATCAGTTGCTGGATTTAAAGTACGTGAAGGGATGCCAGTTGGTGTAAAAGTTACACTTCGTGGTGCTCAAATGTACGATTTCATGGATAAATTGATTTCTGTATCACTTCCACGTATGAAAGACTTCCGTGGTATTCCACGCAATGGTTTCGACGGTCGCGGAAACTACAACTTCGGTTTGACCGAGCAGTTGATTTTCCCAGAAGTTGATTATGATTCAATTATGCAAATCCACGGGATGAATATCACCGTAGTAACAAGCGCTACCGCTGACAAGGATGCTTTCAAGCTTCTTGAGATGGTCGGTATGCCGTTTGCAAAAGGAAGAGAATAATGGCTAAAAAGTCAATGATCGCTAAAGCGGCTCGCACACCAAAATTTGCAGTACGCGCGTATACTCGTTGTCAGATTTGTGGTCGTCCACACTCTGTTATCAGCGATTTCGGAATTTGTCGCATATGCTTTCGTAAGATGGCAAATGAAGGGTTACTCCCAGGCGTTAGAAAGTCAAGCTGGTAAGTCCAGTTCGATACTCCTAATGATTAGATATTAAGGAAAATAAATGATTAATGATTTGATCGCGGATTCGTTGACTCGTATCCGTAATGCTGCAATGCGTCGTTTGGATTCAACTACACTCATGCATTCTAAGACTGTAGAAGCTGTAGTTGCTATTTTGGCAGACAAAGGGTATGTTGAAAGTTTTAATGTTATTGAAAATGGCGTTAAAAAAACTATCAACGTAGTATTAAAGTATGATGCTAATGGTCGTACAGTAATTAATGAAGTAAAACGTATTTCTAAATCAGGACGACGTGTTTACAAAGGTGCGGATGAACTTAAACGTTTCAAAAACGGTTACGGTACAATCATCGTCAGCAGTTCAAAAGGGGTTCTTCCTAACGATAAAGCATTCGAGCTTGGCGTTGGCGGTGAAGTCCTTTGTACAATTTGGTAAGGGGATAAGATGTCACGTATTGGAAAACTTCCTGTTTCTATCCCAACTGATGTAACTGCAACTCTTGATAATGGAGTAATCACTTTTGTAAAAGGTGCTACTACTCACACTCTTGATACTCGTGGAAATTGTGGTGTAACACTTGAAGATAACACTTTGAGTTTTGCTACAAATTCTGACCAACGTACGGATCGTGCTTTTTGGGGTACATACCGTGCATTGGCACAAAATATCATTATTGGTTTAACAACTGGTTTTGAGAAAAAACTTGAAATCAATGGTGTTGGTTACCGTGCTGCTGTTGAAGGCGCTATTTTGAAATTACAATTGGGCTTCAGCCATGATATCCTTTTTGATATCCCAGCTGGTGTTGCGATTGCAGTAGAGAAAAACGTTATCAGTATCAAAGGTAGTGATAAGCAACAAATCGGACAAATTGCAGCGGTTATTCGTTCATTCCGTCCACCTGAGCCATATAAAGGCAAGGGTGTTAAATACTCTGATGAGATTATCCGACGTAAAGCCGGTAAGACATCTAAGAAATAAGGGGCGATGATATGACAGCTAAAACACTCAAAAATAAATCGGCAAAACGTTTACAACGTAAGCGCCGTATTCGCTCCAAAATTTCAGGATGCGCGGCTTTGCCACGTGTCTCAGTATTTCGCTCTAACCGCTTTATCAGCGCACAAGCGATTAATGATGAAGCAGGGGTAACTCTTGCTCACGTGCACTCAAAAACTTTGGGACTTAAAGCCAATAAAGCTGATGCTGAAAAAGCTGGCGCTGTATTCGCTCAAACCCTAAAAGATGCAGGTATTAATGAAGTAACGTTTGATCGTAACGGATTTTTGTACCACGGTGTCGTAAAAGCATTTGCCGAGTCACTTCGCGCTAATGAAATCAAGTTTTAAGGGCTGATGAATGAATCCTATTAATAGAGAAGAATTTTCAGAAGCGATCGTAAATATCGGTCGCGTAACCAAAGTTGTAAAAGGCGGACGTCGTTTCCGTTTTACTGCACTTGTGGTTGTGGGTAACAAAAAAGGAACTGTCGGTTACGGCGTCGGTAAAGCCAAAGAGGTTCCCGATGCTATCCGTAAAGCGGTAGACGAAGCGTTCAAAAATCTTACAGTTGTAAAGATTAAAGGAACCACTATTGCTCACGACATCGAAGTAAAATACAACGCAAGTCGTATGTTGCTTAAACCAGCATCTGAAGGTACAGGAGTTATCGCCGGCGGCGCTGCTCGTCCTGTTCTTGAGCTTGCTGGAATCCAAGACATTCTTACGAAGTCTTTGGGTTCAAACAATCCAAACACCGTGGTTCGTGCAACAGTTGATGCACTTTCACGCATCAAAGGATAAGGTATGGCACTCGAAAATTTAACACCTGCTGAGGGGTCAACCCACAGCAAAAAACGTCTTGGACGTGGAGCTGGTAGCGGTACTGGTAAAACTTCTGGTAAAGGACACAAGGGTCAAAAAGCTCGCGGAGGTTACAATGAAAAACGTAACTTTGAGGGTGGACAACAACCTCTTGCTCGTCGTTTGCCAAAAGTTGGATTTACATCTCGTGTTGTAAAACCAACGATCATTAACGTTGAAAAAACTAAAGTAATCGCTGAACTTTCAGAAATTACAATGGAAACAATCCGTAGCGTACACCGTTTGAAAAAATCGGTTACTCGCGTTAAACTTGTTGGCGCAAGTGCCAAAGATTTAGCATCTAAAATCAAAGACGAAAACGTTACAACTACTGGCAACTAATGAACCAGCAACTTGTAAACAAGATCCTTATTACGATCGGTTTTCTCTTTATCTACCGTTTACTGGCATACGTGCCAGTACCGGGTGTTGACACAGCCGTCATCGCTTCTTTTTTTAACTCTCATCAAGCTGACGCGTTAGGTTTATTCAATATGTTTAGCGGTAAAGCCGTAGAACGATTCTCTATTATCTCCCTCGGTATCATGCCATATATCACTGCATCAATTATTATGGAATTACTAGCTGCAACTTTTTCAAGCTTAGCACAAATGAAAAAAGAGCGTGATGGTATGGTTAGATACATGCAAATTATTCGCTACGCAACGATTGTAATTACGGTTGTTCAAGCCATTGGTGTAAGTGTTGGACTGCAGCATATGACTGGTAAAGATGGAGCTAGCGCTATCTTGGTAGATCATTCAACATTTATCACGCTTGCGGTTGTTTCGATGCTTGCAGGCACGATGCTGTTGATGTGGATTGGTGAGCAAATTACTCAAAGTGGTATCGGTAATGGTGTTTCATTGATTATTTTTGCTGGTATTGTTTCGGCGATACCAAGCGCTATAGGTCATGCGGTTACGATGGTAAATACTGGTGCAATGGGCTTTTTATCAGTTATTGGTATTTTGGCATTGGTGGTTATTACAGTACTGGTTATTATCTATGTAGAACTTGGGGAGCGTCGTATCCCTGTGACCTACGCGAAAAAGACAATGCTGCAAAACCAAAACAAGCGGGTTATGAACTATATTCCTGTTAAGGTTAACCTTGCAGGTGTTATTCCTGTTATTTTTGCATCAGCAATTTTAATGTTTCCAATGACGGTTATGTCTTCAAGTACCAATCCGTATATCCAATCAATCGCTGATGTTCTTAATCCAAACCATTATTTCTTTAACTTCTTGACGTTTGTATTCGTCGTCTTTTTTGCATTTTTTTACGCCTCTATTACGTTTAATGCAAAAGATATTGCGGATAATTTAAAACGTCAAGGCGGTTTTATCCCAGGTGTTCGCCCGGGTGAATCGACTAAAGAATTTTTGAACAGTACAGCTGGACGTTTAACAATCACTGGTGCTATTTATTTAGGATTGGTTGCAACGCTTCCATGGGTTATTGTTAAAGCGATGGGAATCCCTTTCTTCTTTGGAGGAACTGCTGTTCTTATCGTGGTACAAGTAGCTCTTGATACGATGCGTCGTGTTGAAGCACAAGTGTATACGTCTAAATATCAAACTCTTAGTGCGGTTGGCCTGTAACCATGGCAATTGCGCTACGTAAAAATGATGAAATTGCAAAGCTTCGTGCTGCGAATAAAATAGTAGCAGGAACGTTAGAACTTTTAAGAGATCATGCAAAAGTAGGCGTTTCGTTAAAAGAATTGGATGCAATGGGTGAAGAGTATATTCTTTCACACAATGCAAAACCGTCATTTAAGGGGTTATACGGTTTTCCAAATGCCGTATGTACCTCATTAAACAACGTTATAATTCACGGAATACCTACGGATTATCGACTACAAGAAGGTGATATTATCGGCTTTGATGTAGGTACTCAAAAAAGCGGTTATTTTGGAGATGCAGCCATAACGGTTGGTGTCGGTCAAATTACCAAAGAAGATGAGGCATTGATCGCATGCGCGAAAGATACTCTCTATCACGCTATTGATATTATTGTGGATGGAATGCGCTTTAAAGAGCTTTCTTTTGAGATGGAGAAATTCATCTTGAGCCGCGGTTATGTCCCATTACGAAATTTTTGCGGACATGGTATAGGAAAAAAGCCTCACGAAGAGCCTGAAATCCCCAATTATTTTGATGGTACCAACGTAAAAGCGGGACCAAAGATCAAAAACGGAATGGTTTTTTGTCTGGAACCGATGATTTGTCAAAAAGAGGGAGCACCCAAAATTTTGCCAAATGGTTGGGATGTGGTGAGTGTGGATGAGCTGAGAGGCTCTCATTACGAGCATACGGTTGCGATTATCAACGGTAGAGCTGAAATTTTATCAATCACGTAAAGGAATTTTATGGCAAAAGATGATGTCATTGAAGTAGACGGAAAGATTGTTGAAGCACTACCGAACGCAACGTTTCGTGTGGAGCTTCCAAATGGGCATGTGATCTTATGTCACATCGCTGGAAAAATGCGTATGCACTATATCAAAATTTTACCAGGTGATACGGTTAAACTCGAACTTACCCCTTACAGTCTTGATAAAGGGCGTATTACGTACCGATACAAGTAAGGTTACTTTTGTCATTGCGGACTTGATCCGCAATCTAAAATCCTGAATCATACCCTATAGGGCACGTGAGTTCAGGATGGCAGAAATGATATTTCTATTTTACAAAACTACAGCAATAATCACTAATCGTTTTAACTTTCAAATGAAAAGCACTGTTAGCAGGAACGTCAAAACTTTGAGGTCCATTAACATTGATCCACTCTTGCGAATCTGGAAGCTGAACCTCCATCTTACCGCTCATAATCTCCATAATCTCTTTATCGCCTGTGTTAAATGTGTATTCACCCGGCAACATAATTCCTAGCGTTTTTATACTGCCGTCTTCAAAATGAAGAGTACGGCTAGTGACTTTTCCGTCGAAATAGATATTTGCTTTTTTGTCTGCGGTGACGTTTGTAAATTGTGACATGTGTTCCCTTTTGAAAATGTGGCGTTATTATAACGGATTGAGCTCTTTTTTCATATTTTTAGGAAGGTGTGCAAAGGGATATTTGAGATCAATACGCTCTTCGTCCCCATCCTTGATGATAACTTCCAGGGTCATTTCACTGCGATCGAAATTGACAAGAGTGTAGAGTTTGTCATCTTCCATATAGGATAATCGTCGTCCTTGCAGATTCATAAATGCTCTTTTTTTCGGTCTATATCCCATAAATTCCATTCTCCTTGATGTTTATTTTTCCAGCATCACTTAATTTGGTCAGCGCTGCTTTAAAATTCTTTTTGCTTAATCCGAACGTTTTTTGTATCAAATCAGCATCGCTTTTATAGTTATAAGGGAGCATTCCGCTGTTTTTCTTGAGTATTTCGAGGATTTTTTCACCCGCATCAACGGACTTGTCTTTTCCTGTTTTTTGAAGAGAGAGATCAAGCCTCCCATCTTCACGACGAAGTTTGACAAAACCATTTTTGATTTGACCAGAGTGAATTTTCTCAAAGACCTCATTGGCATATATCATTCCCTCATATTTATCATCCACAATTGCTTTATATCCCATAGGGGTTTTGGCAATGATCATAAATTTTACAGGGGTATTGGGATAAAAATTTTTAGGAGCGTTGATGAGGGCTTGGCTGATTTTTTCGGTTCCCACAAGGCGATTGGTCTGCTCATCCAAAATAACACGGATAATACGCTTTTCACCTACGGCAAAGGGACGTTTTTGCATAACACGCGGGATAAACAGATCTTTAGGCAATCCCCAGTTGACAAATGCTCCTATGGAAGTAGTATCAACAACTTCGACGAAAGCGAGCTGATTGACCATAGCTTTTGGCATGACGGTAGTAGCAACCGGCCTGTCTTCGGAATCTGTGTAGACAAATACATCGATGGTATCACCGATGTGCATCGACTCTGTTACGTACTGATTGGGGAGTAATACATCACTTTCATCCAGCGCGCGTAAAAAAAGTCCCGGTGTTGTATCTCGGTCAATGGTGAGGATATTTATTTCCCCGATTTTTAGTGTTTCATTCATGGGTATAATTATAGCCAAGATTCACTATAGCTAAGATTCACCAGCACGGAGAAAAAATGCGCATAATCATCACGGGAGCGAGTAGTGGACTGGGAGAAGCTTTAGCGTTTCATTATGCAAGATCGGATAATCAGCTCATTTTGATTGCTCGTCGAGAAGAAAAATTAAACGAGGTAGCAGTTAAATGTAGAAGACTTGGCGCTTTGGTTGAAACAATTGTGGCAGATGTGAGTGATTTTGAGCAAATACACAAAATTGGTGAAATTCTAGCCACACAGAGAATTGATCGCCTTATTCTCAATGCCGGTATTTCAGTGGGGCATTCGGGCGGAATAACGTCATTTGAGGATTTTCATCGTTTGTTTCAAACTAATTTTCTAAGTATTCACGCATTATTAGAACCGATAATTCCGAAGCTTATTGAGCAAAAGTCAGGTGAAATAGTCTTTATCTCTTCCCTCGCATCCCTCATATCTATGCCCACCTCGATAGCGTATAGCAGTTCAAAGCGGGCAGTAAATGCTTATGCAGAAGGATTGCGATATCAATTGAAGCCTTATGGAATAGAAGTGATGAACATCCTCCCTGGTTTTATTGATTCGGAGATGACCCGAAAGAACCGATTCAAAATGCCTTTTTTACTGAGTACAGAGAAAGGTGTGAAGAAAATTACGGATGCGATTGCGGCAAAAAAACATTTTTATCCGTTTCCGTTGAGGTTTTACTTAATGATTAGACTGGCCCTTTTACTTCCGCAGTCCTTAAGAGACAAAATTGTAAACTTCACTAATTTTAAAAAGGGTTCATGAACCCCCAAGGATCGTTTATGGTTATCGACAGCGTTTGTACATATTGTGGTGTGGGGTGTGATATTTCTGCCGAGGTTGAAGATAATAAAATCATCAAGATGTTTGCTAAGGAAGAAGGAGTCGTTTCGCAGGGGCGGCTTTGCATTAAAGGCAAGCAAGGATGGGATTTTGTTACCCATCCAAAACGTCTTCGTAATGCTCGTGTACGCAAATCATTTTTAAATGCAAATGCTGCGTTATTTTCTGACTTGGACATGGATTACCTTGAACCTATCGATCA
>JAYVLH010000074.1:0-10425 GCA_043759555.1 Sulfuricurvum sp.
GCACGGAATGACGGGATAGAGATACTAAAATAAGGAAACTAAAAATGTTAGAATTAGAAAGCCAAGCCCCCGATTTTTGTCTGAGTAACCAAGATGACGTAGAGATTTGTTTACGTGATTTACGCGGTAAATGGATTGTTCTTTATTTTTATCCCAAAGATTCTACTCCAGGGTGTACCACGGAAGCATGTGAATTTACGGCGTGCGTTGATGATTATGATGATATGGGAGCGATTGTCTTAGGTGTCAGTGCTGACAGTACCAAAGCACATCGCAATTTTATCGAGAAACAAAATCTTGGGATTACCTTGCTAAGTGATCCGACAACGCAAATGATGCAAATTTATGGCGTCTGGGCAATGAAAAAAAATTACGGCAAAGAGTACATGGGAATCGTCCGATCAACGTACATCATCGATCCAAAAGGGATTGTAAAAGCGGTATGGACAAATGTAAAAGTAAAAGATCATGTGGAAAAAGTAAAAGAAGAGTTGGTGAGATTACAAGGATAGTTTGATTATCCCCGCGAAAGCGGGGATGACGTAGAGATTAGAATTTATAACGAATATAAGCGCGAATATCTTGCGCTTTATCAACAGTTCCAGCCGCGTTTATCATACTACTTGAAATTGCCATAGGAGTTCCACTAGTAGTTCCAAAGAAACCATTGCTTCCGCTGTAGTCATAATTGATATAAGTATAACGAAGTTGGAAAGTGAGGATATCATCGACTAAGGGCTCTGTAAAATAGAGCTCATAGGCATCCCCGCGAGCAGCAAGTTTTGAGCCGATCAGAGTGTCTTCCCCGTAAGTGATTGGACGCCAGAACTCAGAACCGTGGTTAAACTCGACTCCCCATCGACCTTCATCGCTGATAAGGGATGGGAATTGTGTTCCGATCCAGTAGCTGTAGCCTGTTTTACTATCAACTGATCCCAACATCGTTTTACCACCATATGGATCTGTTTTAGACATCGCACCACTCACAAAGATCAATGAATCGTCTAGAAAGTCGCTCCACTTATCACCAATTCCGTTGATCATAGCAAATGCGGTTGCTGTATGTAAACCACCGACTGTGTCAAAAGATTGGACAGGCGTACTTGGTGCATGAGGAACAGCACCAGAATCATTTGTAATCATCCCATTATCCATTATATCAATAAGATTATTAGCGTAGGTGTATTGGAATCCAGTACTGTACTGTTTGTCATCGTACGGGACAATGATAATCCCTGCCATATCGATATTGTTTGTGTCTGTAGCTTGACTGCTATATGGAGCAGATGAGAAACGAGGTTCTGCATTACTCATTCCGCGTCCTGCGCAAAGTTTGAAATACGATCCATCAAGACCTGTGAGTTTGTCCGTATCAAATTTTGCACTTGCGCCGTCAAATTCGACATTAATGGTATGGGCTAGCGGTGATGATGCTTGATCATTTTCACGTAGATTGATAAGATGCCCTTCAGTGGATGGACGGCGACCGAGACTGAAGGTCCATGGAATTTCAAGCCCTGCAAGTTCATCATTATTGTAAAAGAAGTAAGCAGAACGGACGCGAAGCGTATCATCGTAGGCCGCTTCACCGCTGATCCAGTCAAATCCTTCCATTCCTGGACTTGCTGTAGGTGACATTGTGCGCTGACCAAATATTTTGTTGTACGCTAATTGACCTGTAAAACTGAGGTTTTTTGTTGCCGCATAGTTCATACCTAGCCATAAGCGGTTACTGAAAAGAGCATCATTGTTTTGTTTGGATCCATCCGCCATTTTATATTGAATATTATCAACACTGGTGCGGAAATCAACATCCCATTTGATGGCGTTACCATTGGTTCTTTTGTTCAGGGTGCTAAGTTGATCGTGAATATCTTCAAACTCTTCAGCTACGCTTTTTTGCTCATCATCTGCTTTGACTAATTTTTCATCATCATCTTTAACGACTACTTTTTTTGCAGTAATTGGTGCCGATTTTTCAGCTTTGAGAGAATTAAGCTCAGCTTTGAGAGCATTCATCTCTTTTTCCATTTTATCAAAACGTTGCATAAGCGTATCATCAGCACTGAGGGTGGTGGTGATAAGGGCCGCTGCGACGATGGATCCTAAAAAGCGGTATTTCATTGTGACTCCTAAATGTCATTTTTATATAATTACATTAATGCACTCGCATTACTAATAATGATATTAGCAAAAATTATATAAAAGCAATTTGAAAGCTCTTAGATAAGTGATAAAAGTGTGACGAAACTACACACCACACTATTTACAGCTAATATTAAGAGGATAATGAGTAAAATTCGCCCGATTTTCTCTCCTCTTATGACGTGAGTAAAAATTCGCAAGCGAATAAATTGTTCTCGTGCATCCGATGTTTCGTCGGCTCTGTTGATAATCGCCCAAGTAAACGAAGAGCAGATATTTTAATACAGGAGTTACATTATGGTAACTATGAAAGACCTTTTAGAGTGCGGTGTACATTTCGGTCACCAAACACGTCGTTGGAATCCAAAAATGAAAAAATACATTTTTGGCGTTCGTAAAAACATTTATATCATCGATCTTCAAAAAACATTGCGTTTTTTCCGCGGTGCATACCAAATCGTTTTGGACGCTGCTGCTGAGGGACAAACCGTTCTTTTTGTAGGAACAAAAAAACAAGCACGTGTTGCTATTCGTGACGCGGCAATTTCATGTGGCATGCCATATGTTGATAATCGCTGGTTGGGTGGAATGTTGACAAACTTCCCAACAATCCAAAAATCAATCCGTAAACTTGAAATCATCGAAGAGATGCAAGCAAACGGTCAAATGGGTCTTTTGACAAAAAAAGAAGCGTTGATGATGGGTCGTCAAAAAGACAAATTGATCGCATACCTTGGCGGTATCCGTAATATGAAAACTTTGCCTGATATGATGTTCGTTATCGATGCAGTCAAAGAAAACATTGCAGTTCTTGAAGCGCGTCACCTTGGTATTCGTGTTGTTGCACCTCTTGATACTAACTGTGATCCAGACGTAATCGACATTCCAATTCCTGGAAATGATGATGCTATCCGTTCAATCCAACTTTTCTGTAAAGAAATGGCAGAAGCTATTAATGAAGGTAAAGCACTTCGTAACGGCGGCAACGACGAAGAAGTAACTGAAGAAGAAATGGCTCCGGAAGCAGCAGCTGTTGAAGCACCTGTTGCAGTAGTAGCAGAAGAAGCGTAATCATGGCAGACGTAACAGCAGCAATGGTCAAAGACCTTCGTACGGCGACTGATGCGCCTATGATGGATTGTAAAAAAGCACTTACTGAGTGTGATGGCGATATGGAAAAAGCGAAAGATTTTTTACGTGATCGCGGTATGGCACAAACGGCTAAAAAAGCGGATCGTGTAGCAGCAGAGGGACTTTTGGGTCTTAAAGTTTCTGAAACATTTACATCTGCTTCTTTGGTAGAAATTAACTCTGAAACGGATTTTGTTGCAAAAAATGATGGCTTTATTGCTCTTGTTGGCAACACAGCAGTACACGTATTTACTACGGGTGTCAGTTCAGTAGAAGAGTTGAATGAAACGTCATACGAAACAGGAACTTTTTCGGAGTATTTTACGTCTCAAGTTGCTCGTATCGGTGAAAAAATCGTAACTCGTCGTTTTGTTACTCTCAATGCAGGCGAAAACGGATGTGTAAATGGTTACGTTCACACAAATGGCCGTGTAGGTGTTTTGGTAGCAATCACATGTGATTCTCAAAAAACAGCAGACGCATTGGCTCCAATGGTACGTAACATTGCAATGCACGCATCTGCAATGAAACCTACTACTATGAGTTACAATGATTTTGATCCTGTATACGTTCAAGAAGAGACTATTGGTCGTATTGAAGCGATCAAAACAGAGAACGAAGAACTTGCACGTTTGAAAAAACCGCTTAAAAACGTTCCTCAGTACATCTCTATGTCACAGTTGACTCCAGAAGTTATGGCTGCGGCTGAAGAAGCGATCAAAGCAAAATTAATTGCCGATGGCAAGCCTGAAAAAATCTGGGCAAACATCATTCCTGGACAATTGGCTCGTTTCGTAGCGGACAATACAACTTTGGATAAAGAACTTGCATTGTTGGATCAAAACTACGTTATGGACGATTCATTGACGGTTGCTCAAGCACTTACAAAAGAAGCTGCCGCTCACGGCGGTACGGCTTCTATCGTTGAATTCGTGAAATACGAAGTAGGCGAAGGCTTAGAGAAAAAAGTAGACAACTTCGCAGAAGAAGTCGCTGCTCAAATGGCGTAAAGTTAAAAAAGCGAATTTTCGCTTTTTTAACCCTCTTTTTAACTTCTTTTTCTCTATAATTCCCCTATGATACTATTAAAAGCCACTTCTCTATCTCATCGTTTTGATTATCCCCTTTTTGAGAACATCTCATTGGAGTTGCACGCAGGTGAATCCATAGCCATCGTAGGTGTCAGCGGCAGTGGCAAATCAACCCTTTTACATATTCTATCGTCACTTTTGAAACCTAATAGCGGAGAAGTAGAACTTTTTGGTCAAAATATTTATACGCTAGATGATAAGCAGTTGGTTCAGCTTCGCCGTCATGATTTGGGGCTTATTTATCAAAGTCATTATCTTTTTAAAGGATTTAGTGCTTATGAGAATCTCGAAGTCGCGGCAATTTTAGCAGGAGAAGTTATTGAGCGCGCATTGTTGGTATCTTTGGGAATCGAGAAGGTAATAGAGCAAAAAGTAACAGAACTTTCAGGCGGTCAACAGCAGCGTGTTTCTATTGCCAGGATCCTCTCTAAAAAACCGCGATTACTTTTTGCTGATGAGCCAACGGGAAATTTAGATCATGCGACGGCTGCGGAAGTGATAGACCTTTTTATGAATTATTTAAAAGAACATGATGCCGGATTAGTCCTTGTAACGCACGATGAAGCCTTGGCCGCGCGTTGCGACCATATTTATCGGATGGTAGATGGTGTATTGGTAAAAGGAGACTAGATTTTGGAATGGGCTGATATCTTTAGTGAAGGGCGAGCCGCTGCATTTATCCTCCTTTTTACACGTTTTAGCTCCTTGTTTATGGCTGTTCCGATCTTTTCTCATGCTAATATTCCTATGTCGGTGAAAGCTGCGATGGCATTTTTCTTTACTATTTTCTTTTTTGGGGCATTACCTCCTTTACAAATTCCGCTGGATGGATTGACTTTGACAGTTGCGATTTTGGGTGAGATGTTATTTGGACTGACTGTAGGGATTATATTGCAGCTTGCATATCATGTTATAACGTTTGCAGGAGGACAAATTTCATTTATGATGGGTTTCTCACTCGCATCAGCTATTGATCCTCAATCCGGTGTATCAATGCCTATCATCGGGCAATTTTTGGCACTTTTATCGTTGATGGTGCTTCTTTCACTCGACATGCATCATTGGATTTTGCTATTTGCTTCTGAGTCAATTGCTTCGGTACCGCTAGGTGGTTTTCTCCTTACACCAGAAATTTTCAAATATATTATGCACGCAATGCTTAATATGTTTGTAGTGGGTTTTATGATCGCATTTCCGATTACTGCACTTTCGATGCTTGCCGATGTTATTTTTGGTATGTTGATGAAAACGATGCCGCAGTTTAATTTGCTTGTCATTGGAATGCCGATCAAAATTGGGGTTGCATTTGTTGTATTAATAGCAACATTGAGTGCAACAATGATGATAGTGAGCTCACAGATGCAAAACGCATTTGATTCTTTGGGAAGATTATTTTAAATAAGGTTTCGATCGAGCTATAGTTTTATTGATATTTTTTTGCATCGTTTGAAGAAGTTCAGGCTCATCGCTACACACTATATTTTGCGTGTTACGTGCTAATTCTTCATCATCCAATGCTCCCGATAGATGGCATACCAGAGTATTGTCGATCATAATTAATGTATCTGCGAGTGGACGCGCATGATACTCATAGAGTTCAACATTACGATAAGCAATTAGTTTAAGAGAATCGTGTGCAGGACTTTGCGCAATAATAGTGAGCTTAATACCGTTTCCAATATTGTGAATCAGCTGAGTGCGTAATGCACTGTAATGAAGGAGTGGTGTTAGAATAACAATCTCTGTATTTACTTTTTTGAGATGTGCTGTGAGAGAGTATTCAAAGAGTGCTTTATCATCTGGGAGCATATAAGAGATGGTTTGAGCGTTTGCAACACTTAATGAGACAAAGAGAGTAATAAATTTTATCATTTTATTCTTTTTTGGTTACAATGATACCATTTAGCGGACACAACATCAAGAAGGTAGTATTGATTATGAGAATTTTATTATTGAACGATAATCCAGTTGTACGAAAATTGGTTGCACTTAGCGCACAAAAGACAAAAGACGATTTAAATGTTGTTTGGTCTGTAGATGAAATTGAGCATAAAACGTATGATTTATTGATTGTAGACGATGCTAATTACAGCGATGAGATAATGTCTGCATTAAAAGAAAAAATTGAATATAAATCAAGCCTTCTTATGGCTACCCGCGGAGCTGCAGTTCCTGCCGGATTTGATAAAGTAATTAACAAACCTTTTCTTCCAACGGATTTAGTAGAGTTATTTGTAGCGATTGAAAAAACTCTTCCAAGTGCCGTAGAAACTAAAGCTGAGAGTCAAGAAGAGGATATAAACGAGGATATCGAAGCGATACCTAACAGCGAATCTACCATGATTGATGTGGATACGTTATTGGATGAAGACGATGCCTTAAATGCATATGAATTAGAAGATTTTGAAGATGAGACACCATTAAAGACAAGCGTGCTAGATCACGAAGAGGTACAGGAACTTCAAGATTTATTGGATGATACAGATGATGCAGACCATGAATTAGCATTTGAAGATTCGACATTTGACTTATCTGACTCTCCAAGTATGGAAAATTTGGATGATGATTTTCTTGCACTGCTCGATGAATCTGATGCATCAGTAGAAAAAGAGGATGCTTTAGAAGATTTTATCGCGGATACATCCCTAGACGATTTAATGCTGGATGATCTTGGTCGAGAAGAAAAAGAGGATACGATTAAGGAAGAGATGTTTAGTGAAAATGAAGTGAGCGAAGAAGATGATTTTGATACTTTAGCAGGTGATATAGAGTCAGATATCACTTTAGAAGATCCTCTTAGCGATGATGAATTTGATGATCTTGAACAAAAAATCAAAGATGCAGTCGGAGAATTGGATTCAGAGGATTTGGAAAGTACGCTTGATGATATGAATTTGGAAGATTTTGACATGGAAGATTTAGAGGACACGCTTAGCTTGGGCAATGAATTAGACGATTTAGATACACTGGATAGTTTAGATGAGTTGGATGGACTTGATGAAGGTATGGACGAGCTTGACTCCATTGACGAGCGTGAACTTAAGCTTGCGATCGGTGAAGAGCTTGATGATGAACCAGAAATTCGTGTTGGTTCTGGTGAACACTCATCATTGGACTCTGAAGCGCTTAATGAAGCAATGGGAATATCACCTGCATTGACATTAGAGGAGAGTTTTGAGGATGAACTTGAAAAAAGTGAAGTAAAAAATACTCCTGCTGAAGGGTTGGAAGCGTTACAAGCACTTTTAAAAGCACTTTCAAATGAAGATGTGGCAAAAACTCTTAAAGGTCTAAGTATCAACATCAATATTAACTTTGGAAACGATAAGTGAATACTACAATGGGAGCTATTTTAGTTTTATCGGGACCTAGTGGTGCCGGGAAAAGTTCTTTGATTGCCCGAATTGTCGACCATATAGGGGCAACGTATTTTTCGATTTCAACCACCACACGCCCAATGCGTGAAGGTGAGAGTGATGGGATTCATTACCATTTTGTGTCACTAGATGAGTTCAAACAAGAGATTGAAGCTGAGATGTTTTTGGAGTATGCACTTGTTCATGGGAATTATTACGGGACGTCACTTGGCCCCGTAAAGCAAGCGCTAAAAGAAGGAAAACTGGTAATTTTTGACATTGATGTTCAAGGGCATGACGCAGTACAAAATCGCCTCGCCGATATTACAACATCTGTCTTTATCACAACTCCTACCCTTCAAGAGCTCAAATCTAGGTTGCATAATCGTCGTACGGACAGCGAAGAAATTATTAATAAGCGTCTTGAAATGGCGATACGTGAAGTTCAGCGAATCAGTGAATACGATTTTTTAGTGGTAAACGATGATTTAGATGAAGCAGCAAAAATTTTGATCTCTATCGCTAAAGCCGCTCGTATGAAAATACCGACACAGCAAATTAATGAATTTGTCCAACTGTGGGCAGCACAAGAGTAAAAAAGTATAAGGACTGTTACAGCAATGAGCCGTTATACTATCTTATTAAATTTTTCAAAAGAGGAACTCATAATATGGCCATGCCTAGCGGATCAGAATTATTATTAATTTTCGGGATTGTTGTTTTATTATTCGGTGCAAAGAAAATACCTGACTTAGCCAAAGGTATAGGTCAAGGAATTCGTAATTTTAAAAAAGAGATGAAAGACGATGAGCCGATTCCAAATGAAACGGTTACACCGGAAGCACCTAAACAAGTGGAAACGCCAACAGTCACTAGTGTAGAAACACCTACCGAAACTACGAAACAAGCGTAATTCTTGAAGCAGCGAGTCAACGCGCTTTTGCGCGATAAATTTAACTGCGACATACTTCTTGAAAAACCAAAAGATCGTTCTTTTGGGCATTTCTCAACCCCCATAGCTTTTTCTCTTTCCAAAGAACTTCGAAAGTCGCCTATGATCATCGCCGAGGAGATTGCCAGTTCTTTTGGAGATCACTCCATGTTTAGTGCAGTAGAATCGCTTAAAGGTTATATTAATTTTCGTCTTTCTGAGACTTTTTTGGACGAATATGCTTCGTGGGCTCTTGCACATGGCAGCCAATTTGGAAGCGATGATAAAAAAGGGACAATTCTTTTGGAATTTGTCAGCGCAAATCCGACAGGACCTTTGCATATCGGTCATGCACGCGGTGCAGTGTATGGCGATACGCTGTTGCGTCTTGGCCGTCATTTGGGGTATACCCTTACAGCTGAGTATTATGTCAATGATGCAGGAAATCAAATCGATTTGCTCGGTACTTCTCTCCAGCTCGAAGGGCGTAGTGCATTGCTGGGTGAAGAAGTCCAATGGCCTGAAAAGTATTATCGTGGTGAGTATCTAAGCGATCTTGCACGTGAAGTACAGTCTCAATTTGGGGATGATGCACTTCGTGATGAGAGTCGTCAAAAAGAGCTTGCGTTGTGGGCAAAAGATAAAATCTTAGAGCTAATTGTTAATGATTTAAAAGCGATTAATGTCCATTTTGACACCTTTGTCGGTGAAGCGTCACTCTATGATGAGTGGGATCGTGTTATGGCTAAAATGGGCGATGGTGTGTATGTCGATGAAGGAAAAACGTTCATCCGTTCATCGGGTCTTGGTGATGATCATGATCGCGTAGTCGTTCGTGATGATGGCCGGCCTACGTATCTTGCAGGGGATATTATCTATCATAACCAAAAATTTGAGCGTGGATACGATCACTACGTCAATGTTTGGGGAGCAGACCACCATGGTTATATCGCTCGTGTAAAAGCTGCTGTAAAATTTTTGGGTTATAATCCTGAAAAACTCGAAGTACAACTCTCACAAATGGTAAGCTTACTCAAAGATGGTGAGCCATATAAAATGTCCAAGCGGGCAGGAACTGTTATTCAGATGAGCGATGTAGTCGAAGAGATCGGTGCGGATGCATTGCGTTTTATGTTTGCAAGTAAGAAATGTGATACGGCACTGGAGTTTGATATCGAAGAACTCAAGCGTCAAGACAGCTCGAATCCCGTCTATTATGTACAATATGCTCACGCTCGTATTCAAACCCTTGTCTCTAAAAGTGAATTTTCTTTAGATGCGATTATGGCTTCAAAGTTACATGGTTTAAGTATGGATGCCGATGGATTGCTGTTTGAAGCGTTGTTGTTGCCAGAAATTATTGAAGATGCGTTTGAGTCACGTCAAGCGCAAAAGCTCCCTGATTATCTAAAAGCACTTGCGGCAAAGTTGCATAAATTTTATTATGATACTCGCATTCTTGGTAATGAGGATGAAGGAAAGTTGCTTAAACTTCTTCTTGTTGTTGCCCTCTCCCTTAAAACGGGGCTTTCACTTCTAGGAATCGAAGCTAAAGACCGAATGTAAATTCGGCCTGTAAAAAAATAATCCTGAATGTAAATTATCCTAGTAAACGGGCCATATTTTGACGTAGTACGTCATTTTGATGGGCAAGAGTTAGCTGGGAAATATTAAGTTTTAAATTACTTTGCTGATAATCTTGAATAGTTTTTGCGATATCAGTATCGGCGATTTGACTGCGTGCTGCTGAAGCAGCGGTTATTTGATCTAG
>JAYVLH010000075.1:0-3632 GCA_043759555.1 Sulfuricurvum sp.
ATCGTTTATTGTATCTAGGTCTTGATTTGAACCAAATTTGAAACAAAAAAAATCAACTAATTTTTTAGGGGTATTCCTTTAAGATGCGAATTCGCCTTACTTAAAAATTACTTTAATAGGTATTAATAGAATTTTGCTTTTTGATATAGTTTTATGGCTGATGTAACCAATATAACGGCTAAAAAAATCTTTAGCCCTTCACTTGATACTATTCCTAGTAATGATTTGCCGATGTAGGAACCGCCAATAGAACCAAGTGCCATAAATACAATGAATTTGATATTCGGCATGACAATTTGAAACGGCTCTTTTTTTCGATAACGATATAGACCGACAATTATTGTCGGTAAGCTCACCATAAGACTAAGGGTTCCTGCTAGTTTAATATCAATACCATATAAGAGCATGATAGTCGGTATAATCAACTCTCCACCTGCAACACCAAGCATACTGCTAAAAAGACCGATTATAATTCCTGAAATAAATCCAATGACAGTTTGTATCGTTGGAGCTAAATCTAATGGATTAAGGTGGATAGAACTCTCTACAATGATAATAATAGCAATGGCTCCAAGTAATAAAGCCACAAGGTAATCAAGGTGTTTTTCATCAATACGTGAGGCTATTCCTGCTCCTACGAATGCTCCAATCAATGAACCCGAAAGCAAGGTTATCACAATAGGTAAATAGGGTAATATAGTATCCAATGATTCCCATCGAAACGTGAGAGAGGAAGCTACCGTTACGAGAGAAACAATCAAATTGATAATGACGGCGTGTAAGGTTGCAAAATTAAAAAAGAATGTGAGAATGGGCAGGCGAAATTCCGCTCCGCCTAGCCCCATTAATCCCCCTAAAATACCAATTAATGCACCCCAAAATAAGGCAAGCAATAAATTATTATTCATTGATTAATATTTATTTGACAGCGAAACCGTATTTTTTCATGATGGCATCCCCCTCAGGTGATTCGACTGTGGATAAAAAGGCTTTTGCCGCTTTGTTATTTTCACCACGTTTGAGAAGTGCATATCCTTGAATAATATCAGGATGAGATTTACCGTCAATCAGTCCAAAATTAACTTGATCTGCGATAACGGGTGCTTTTGCAATAGATATAGCTATAAGACCTGCATCAGCAGCTCCCGTTTGAACATATTGAGTTGCTTGTTGGATATTTTCACCAAAAACAAATTTGTCTTTTACTTTATCATAAAGTCCAAGAGTTTTAAGTGCGGCAACAGCTGCTTGACCATAAGGAGCATGTTCAGGATTGGCAATAGCAATTTTTTTGATTCGATCTGTTGCTAAAATCGAGAGATTATTGACGAGAATGTTACTTGATTTTAATGTCATAAGTCCGATGCGCCCAAGTGCATAAGGTTTTACGTCACCTACTGCTAAGCCTTTTTCTTTAAGCTGTTTAGGATAATTCATATCAGCCGCAAAAAAGGCATCATAGGGAGCACCACTTTCAATTTGAGTAAGTGCTTTACCGCTTGAACCGAATTGAAAATTAATGGTTTCGGTTGGATATTTTTTGGCACATAAAGTTTGCATCTCTTTAAACGCATATGACAGGTCAGAAGCGGCGGCGATATTGGCAGTATCAGCAAAAGTAACCGAGACAGTTGCAACTAATGAGAAGAGAGTGGTAAAAAGTTTCACGGGGATTCCTTTGTTTCTATTTTGATATAACGATATATGCAAAAAATATTCATGAATAATCCGACATTTTCGTTATGTTTTGTAAGATACAACGAATTATAAGAAAAAATACTTAAAGTTTCTGTAGGGAAGTGATAAAAAAATGTTTTAAAGCAGGTCACTACAGAATTCGGAAAAAATAGCACGCTAAGCTAAATTTATTTGTCAAAGTGTTGTCAGCTGAGAAAACGGAATATATAGTACGTTAAAAGAAATAGTTTTTGATGTGTAGGATCAAACGACTTGAATTTGAAGTCGTTTTCCCATAGCAGCCACGGCACTCTCTATCGTTGCAAGAGTGATTGACGTATTAAGTGGATCGAGTAAGCGGTTAATTGCTGATCGGCTAGTATTCATCCGTTTTGCCATTTCGGTTTTAGTGATGTGTTCTTTTGCCATTGTTTCTTCAAGTTGGAATGCAATCACTCGTTTAACAGCTACGGCTTCTGCCTCTGCAAGCATACCTTCTTCTTGGAGGAAGTCATCGAATGAGCTTCCGATACTTTGTTGCAATTTCATTGAATCTCCTTTAGACGTTTTAGTGCTAAATCAATTTCTTCTTTTGGCGTCTGCTGTGTCTTTTTGACAAACCCGTTGAGCAGTACCATATAGTGATCGATAATGGTAAATATTACCCGTGCGATCCGCTTATCTGAAATATTGCTTCGTACTTCATAAAGCTTATTGCCAAGTGGACGAGAGACCGGCATACCAATCGGCCATCCATATTCAACTGTCTTGATATCATTGCCAATATTTTGACGATCCTCCACACTGAGAGATTTTAGCCATTCACGAACCGGCTCATTTCCTGATGGAGTTTGATAAAAGACGACATTGATTTTCTTATCCATACGCTATTGTACCTTTTTTGATACGATTTGTAAATCAGTTTGATCGGAAGCCGGGATCCATCGATACAAAGTCGCCAAAGACACACCGAGATCTTTTGCCACATCACGCTGACGAAGCTGATCCCTGAAAGAGAATTTAACGCTTCGGTTACGGTGGTGTAATGTTTTTCTTCGATTTCTTCAGCGGTGATAATATGTATGTTTGCAGTGGTTTCTTTGAGGGATTGTTCAGTTTTAGAAGCTGAGAGGACGATAGGGTCGAGAGTGAGCTCTTTAGTCTCTATTGAGGCGACTAAGGTTGCGCAGGCAACGAGTGACAGATATAATGTTGAAAAGAAACTTTTGAATATTGAGCCATAACACGGATTGATACACCAAAGTGTAATTCTTTTTACTTGACCTTTTGGCGCATCATGAGTTCAGGATTATTCTTCACATAGGCACTAAATGTCGTATTCGTCGACGTGTGCCCCAGCTCCATCGCTACAATCGCCAAATCTTTCCCATCGGCGAGTTCCTTGGTCGCATACCCACGGCGGATAATATGACGACCACTCTTATTAACACCAATTGCCTTTAGAGCATAGGTGGTGAATTTCCACATATCCACATCCGGCATTTTCTTATTCGTGTAGGTTCCGTTGGTATATGTACTGGAGAGGACATAGGAAGGATCTGGGAGTACGGCTCTCATGTAGTTGACAAATGGTTCTATCTCTTCACGTCTCACGACCACTTCACGATACTTGTCCCCTTTAGTCGTATGGTAAGCGATCGTATAAAAAAGATGAGTAGTACCGTTATCGTCTTTGTATTCGGACTCTTTGATGTGCTCCATTTTTAGAGAGATCACTTCATCGGCACGTGCACCACTGAGACAATATAGCAGTACGATTAAAGCATTACGGTAGGCGTAGCGCTCTGAACTTTTCGGAAAATGTTCTTTAAAAACTTCCGGCCAATGCTTCATAAAATCGATCAACTCTTCGAGTTCGTTTCCGGTGACGAAGTTGGTGCTGCGTTTTTGTACTTTGATCTTGGTGAAGTATTTAAAGATAGGAGTAAAATCCT
>JAYVLH010000076.1:0-9296 GCA_043759555.1 Sulfuricurvum sp.
ATCGTTTATTGTATCTAGGTCTTGATTTGAACCAAATTTGAAACAAAAAAAATCAACTAATTTTTTAGGGGTATTCCTTTAAGATGCGAATTCGCCATAATTTCAAAGGTAGCTAAAATATATGGGCCTGCCCATACACCCGCATCAAATATAGGTTTTGAGATTGTTTTATGATTTGATATGGATACACTATAAAAACATAAAGTAAATTAAGTTCAAAAAAGTATGAGGCAAGTGGCGTGAATAAACTTATAGAAGAAATAAAGACACTGGGACAAAACATAAAAGTTCTCTATGTTGAGGACAATAAAGGTCTTAGAGAAAATCTATCAGAGTTGTTAAGAAAATTTTTTCCTTATTTATACAACGCTGAGAACGGGGATAGTGGGAATCAACTTTACCGTGAGCACAATCCCGACATTGTTTTGACTGATGTTAAAATGCCGGGGATGAGCGGTTTTGATTTAGCAAAAGCGATCAAGGCAGATAATAATGATGTCCGTATTATTTTTCTCTCTGCCTTTGATGAAAAAGAGTATTTGCACGAAGCGATTGACATTGGAGTCTTTCACTATCTCTCAAAACCGACCAAAGTTCCCTTACTCATTACCGCCTTGCATAAAGCTGTTCTATCGATCCACAATGAGCGTAATAAACGAATTTTTGAAAGGCAGCTTACCGATATTTTCAACTATCAAAACAATCTTCTTATGATGCTCGACAGAGAAGTCCCCATTCTTGTCAATCGACAGTTTTTAGATTTTTTCGGGGTCAAAAATCTTGATGAATTTATGGAACAACGGGGAGGAATCAGCAAATTACTATTGGAGCACCAAGGCTTTTTGTATCCGACATCTGAGTTTGGATGGCTTGAAAAAGCACTCGAAAATCCGGGTAAACTTTTTCACACCAAAATACTTAACCATATGGGAGAAACTCGGCATTTGATCATGAAACTTAGAACAATCCCTGATAAAGAGGGGTTTGCCATCCTCTCATTTGATGATATCACCGATTTAAATTTGATGATGATTTTTGACGGCAATACGGCCAAAAACGATCAAAAAAATCAGGATAAAAGTGCGGTAATGAAACTCATGAATGTTATTAAAGAAAATGCCTCAGAAGTCAAGCTGCACAATTATTATCGCGGTCTTACAATCGTCAACAGTGCTGTATTAATCAAAATAGATGATAAAAATGTTGTCCTTAAAACAACTCATTCTCAGCTTAAAGCAATCAAAATAGCAAAACACATTACAATTACTTCCGAGTTATTCCCCTACAGTGTTTTATGTAAAGTGGCAAACTTAATTGATTTTGATCAACAGACGGTCACCTTCTCCGATATGCACTTCATTCAAGAAAGCGCGGATCAAAGAATCAATATTCGTCTCGAGCCGGATGAAGAACGGCATTCTGTCACGCTCTTTCGCAACGATATAAAGTTTTTTGGCAACATCAGGATTATCGATATTTCGATTTGTTCGGTTAAGATTGAAATAGATGCTTTGCCTGCCGGTCTCTGCGTTGGTGAAAAAGCCAATATCGTGATGGTACTTAAAAGCAATTTGCAGCCACTAAATCTTTCAGTTACAGGAACTGTTTATCGGATTGACAGTTTTGCCAAAAATTTTCACATTGTATACCTTTTTGAACACTCTTCACCAAATAGTGATAAATTACACGGATATATCGCCGATCGTCAAATGGAGTTAATACGTGAATTTAAAGCTCTTTAATATTGTATTTTTACATAAAACAAGTGTGTTATTCCACTCCGTCTTAATAGCCTGGTTTGTGTTTTTTATTGCGATCATAAGCACATTTTTATTATGGTCAAATGCACAGAATAATGCCATGCAGATGGCCAAAACCTATTTTGATGTTGCTAGTGATACAACCGTTTATGAAATCTCTGATCGAATGCATACCTATGAAAACACCTTAAAAAGTGCTGTAGCTTTTATAAATACGAACGAACAACTCAATCAAAAAACATGGAATATGTATATAACAAGCATGGAGCTTAACAAACATTACCCTGGATTTCAGGGAATCGGTATTTCAAAAGTAATTCAGCCAAAAATGCTTTCTAAACATATTGCGCAAACGCGTGCTGACGGATTTCCAGACTACACGATTAAACCAGCAGGTAAACGAGATGAGTATCATTCGATTATCTACCTTGAACCGTTGCACGCAAGCAATAGAAAGGCTATCGGATATGACATGTTTACCAATCCGATCCGACAACAAGCCATGATACACGCACGCGATACGGGACAAACAACACTTTCAGGCAAAGTAACATTGATTCAAGAACAAGCACCGGGTATTCAGGCAGGTTTTTTGATGTATGTTCCGTTTTATATGGCTCACGATACATCTTTAACACAACAACAAAGGAGAGCTTCTCTCGATGGGTTTGTGTATGCCCCTTTTCGTGCTAATGATCTCATGAACGAAGTTTTGCTAAACAAGAATCCCCATATTTTGATAAAATTGTATGACGGCACATCCATCAACGATGAAACTCTTTTGTACGAAAGCAAACATATCATAAACAAAAATCCGCTCTTTTCAGCAACAATTCCGATCGTAATGTATGGACGGACATGGACAGCAGTTTTTCAAACCCTTCCGTCTTTTAATACAACTATTAACAACGATCAGGCAAAATTGATACTCTTGGCAGGTGTACCGATTTCTTTTTTGTTGTTACTTCTAATCCTATCCTTTTCTAAAACTGCTGAACAAGCGCAAATATTAGCATATAAAATGTCAGCGGAAATTAGAACCCTCAATGATGAACTTGAAAATATGATCAACATCGCTCCAAATCCGATTATTATTTATACCGAAGATGGGAACATCATCAAAATCAATAAGACATGGATAGATATTTGCGGCTATACCCATGATGAAACTCCAACGATAGACAGTTGGATTAATAAAGTTTATGATCAAGAACATCGTGATGAAATAAAAGCTCATATTCGTAATCTTTTTATCATAACGCAAAAAGTTGATGAAGGGGAGTTTTCTTTTTATAACAAATCCGGAACAAAACTTACTTGGCAATTTAGTTCAGCCCCCTTTGGTATCGTTAACGGAAAAAAAACTCTAATTTCATCTGGCATGGATGTCACGGAGCTCAAAAATAAAGACAATATGTTGATGATGCAGTCGCGACACGTAGCCATGGGGGAAATGATTAATATGATAGCCCATCAGTGGCGACAGCCACTCGCTACTATCTCGACGATTTCAGGAACATTGAGTATGGAAGCAATGTTGGATCTATACGATCAAAACCATTTTATGGAAAAACTTAACCTAATCAGTGATCTTTCAATAGACTTGTCCGATACCATTAATGATTTTAGAAACTTTTTTAAAGAAGATAAAATATTATCATTATCGACATGGCAAGAACTTGTTGAAGGGTGTCTTTATATAATTAAACCAATGCTACTGATCAATAATATCAAGGTTAATATTACCTATGATGAGGATCAACCATTTATGTCATATTCAAGAGAAATAAAACAAGTCATACTTAACATACTGAAAAATGCAGAAGATGTTTTATCAAAAAAAGGTATTTTACAACCGCAGATTTGGATTCGTACTTCACATCATAACAAAAAAACGTGCTTAGAAATTGAAGACAACGCAGGGGGAGTTCCTGATGAAATAATTTTTAAGATTTTTGATCCCTATTTTAGTACAAAATTGGAGAAGGATGGAACGGGTATCGGACTTTATATGTCCAAAATAATGGTCGAACAACACAATAAAGGAAAATTAAGTATCCATAACACGCTCAATGGTGCTTGCTTTCGAATCATATTATAATGAAGAGAATGCTTTGTGAAGATATCCGACAAATTTTTAGGGATTATTCAAAATTTTGAACAGTCCCTTTTGATTAACACTGTTATAAAGACTTTCATGGGTCATCATTATGCGGCAAAACCCACTATATAAAACGTTTCTTTGCCATCTACTTTTTGAAGTTTAACTTTAAATTTATCCGCAAAATGATTGATTTTTTCCATCGCCTCATCAGCACTTATTTTACTCGTTGCATCAATTTTAATCTTAAACGAATCGATACTATTAGAAAGAGCTACGTACGATTGATTCGTTCTTAATGCTTCATGTAAATCCATAACATGTTTAACAATTTTATCAAATCCATGGGTATTTTTTTCAATTCTACTTAATTGATCTGCAAGTGCCTCATTGGGGATAAGACCTAGTTGGCTTAAAATAGCTTCTTTTGTCATAGTGTTTTTTCCTTTTTACAATTTTAAAAGGCTATTTTACCACAACTACATCTGCCTCACAAGAGGCTGGCTTTAGCACCATAGCAGCCAATATAGCGTCTAAGGGATTGTTCCTTTGGCGTTCAATAAAGAATATACTATAATACCTTTATGAAATCACTCCTAATCCGCCTTACACATGGTTTATATAAACAAGACATTACCCAAGATGAGCAAGAGTTCATTAATCAGTGGCATAACATGAAAATTCTTACCTTTGAAAGTGAAAAATATCAATTTTCATCTCAATACAGAGCAGGAATCATCTCAACAGTACAATCTTCAGGCGCTTATTTACAGACCATAGGAGAAAGTATTCGTGACCATTTTATTGATACTTCTTATCTCAATGGTGCCAAGGAAGGCGATTTAGTCATCGCGCAACGGCTATTAGGAAAACGCGGTGGACCAAGTGCAAAAGTAGTCATCATTGCGGGAAGAAGTGAAACCTTTAGTATTGGTGTAATCACCTCTAAAAACGATCAATTGTTGCTAAAAGACATTCGTACTTCGCAAAATATTCCCATTTCTCTAACCGATTTAGCTGAAACAGCCGATGGTTCGGTTTATCAAATCAACAATCAAACGGGGATAATTACCCAGTATCTTGGCAATCTCAGTGATCCAAAAATAGACGAAAAAATTGTACTTGCACTCTACAACAAACACGATGCCTTCGATGAAGAAGTACTTGCAATGGCAGCTGCCTTTCCAAAAGAAGTCGATGCAACACTTTATCCTATGCGCCGTGATTTACGCCACTTGCCATTTTGCACCATCGATCCCGTAACTGCCAAAGACTACGACGATGCTATTTGTTATATTCCCTCAACCAATACACTTTATGTTGCTATCGCCGATGTAAGCGAATATGTTCACCCTTTTGGTGCAATCGACGCCGAGGCGATCTACCGAAGCTTTTCCATTTATCTTCCTCACCGCTCTATTCCGATGTTGCCGCGCCAACTAAGCGAAACATTGTGTTCCTTACAGCCACTCGTGGACCGTCTCGCATACACATTTGAAATGAAAATCGATCCCGATACGCTTGAAGTAACGGCAACAGATCTTTACGAGTCAATTATTCATTCTCATCGCCGTTTTACCTATGAAGAGATTGATCTATTCTTAGCAGGTAATCTCGTGGCAGCAACACAAAAAGAAGCACTCGTTCTAGCTTACATCCCACAGCTAAATGACTTAACAGCTAAACTTAAGACCAAGCGCATGGAAAAAGGATATGACTTCCGCTCCAGTGAACTAGAGATGCGTATCGATGAAAATCAAAATATCGTTTCTACAGAGTTTGCCGTCGAAACACCTTCTCATGCCCTGATCGAAGATTGTATGCTCTTGGCGAACAAAGCAGCTGCTTCTATGTACGAACGAGGCGTTTTTCGGATTCATGAATCTCCTAGCCCAATGAAACTTCAATCCCTTTATCAAGAGCTGGCTTCCATCGGAATTTTTGTCGAGTTTCAAGGCTCAATCAAGGAAACCATCACCGCCATCCAAGCTGAGGCAGAAAAACGCGATTTAGTAAGTGAAGTGGATACGCTCATCATCCGAGCACAAATGCAGGCGCGTTATGCACCCTACAATACAGGGCATTTTGGTCTTGGATTTGAACGCTATACCCACTTTACTTCCCCTATACGTCGGTACAGCGATCTAATAGTCCACCGACTCCTCAAAGCGATTGCAGCAGGCGATACTGAAGAGGGATCGTATGTACTGCGCAACATCGAATCACTCTGTACCTCTATCAGCGAAAAGGAACGAGAAGCAAGTGACATCGAAATTCGTTTCCAAGAACGTAAATTTGCACGCTGGGCAAGTACAGTTATTGGGCAAACATTTAAAGCCCGTGTGATGCAGACTGAGGAAACTATGCGTGCTGAAATTCATGATATTATTACTGGAGCAAAAGTGACCGTCACCTCTCATTTTGGATTACTTCTTTTTGATGACATCATAGTAAAAATCGAGACAGTTGATCTGGCTATGGCTAAAATTTCTGCTTCATTTGTTAGTAAAATTGAAAAAGAAGACGATGAACAAGGAAATAAAGCGTGACGCGACAAGATCTCGACCGTCATCTACAAAACAAGTCTGCACCGCGTGCGATGGCACTTTATGGTGAGAGCCATTTTTTTATTGATCGTTATGCAACAGCGCTCTCTCGTATAGAAGGGGCTTCAGTATTAAGCATGTACCATGATGAATATGATTTTTCTACCGCAAAAGCCCATCTTTCACAAGGTTCATTATTTGGTGATCAAAACCTCTTGATCGTCAAACATGAAAAAAAACTTCCAAAAGCAGAACTCGATACATTCGTAGAACTTGTTGGTAAAAATAGTGATAATACTTTTATTTATTGTTACGTAGGTGAAGATGTTAAAAGTGTAGACACAGCCTTCAAAGGTTCTCATGCAGGATCAGTACGTTTTTATAGTCCTTTTGCCTCGGAAGCACGAGGAATTTTACTTCAAGAAGCACAAAAAGCAGGAGTACAGCTGGACAATCAAGCAACACAGCATCTCCTTGATATGCATAATAATGATCTTTCTTTAGCATGCAATGAACTGGGTAAACTTTCTATTTTAAATAAACCAATTACTGTCAGAGAAATTGACGAACACGTTTATGGCCTAAGTGAAATTAAACTGGATACGTTTATCACACAAGTAATAGAAAAAAAAGAATTTCTTCCTTCTATTCATCATCTACTAGAATCAGGTGTTGCAGAAGTCTATATTCTCACTTCATTAAGTAAATTTTTAACAGAACTTTATTTATTTAATACAACCATAAAGCTTAATGGAATAGCCGATTCAGCCCTAGTTTTAGGCTATAAACTTCCTGGATTTATCGAAAAAGAACGCGCAGCCATCTCCATAAAAATTAGTTCAGATGCCTACAAAAAAAGTCTCAATCTTTTGCTTGACACTGAATTAAAAATGAAATCAACCGGAAGCCCAGACCAAGAATCTCTTCTTTTGTCAGCACTTTTAAAATTACAAAGCATACTATAACCACAACAAATATTAAGCAATATTTCAGTATAATCCCGCGTTCCTTGCTCTTTGCAACACATTTGACGTGCTGTATAACAACCATAAGGGGCGAACACCATAAGGAGACATACGCTATGAGACATTACGAAAACTTAGTAATCGTAAAACCAACTCTTACAGAAGAAGAGATTAAAAACACCCTCACACTCGTCGAAGAGGTCATCACATCAAACGGTGGTGAAATTATCGCACGTGACCCAATGGGTATGAAAAAATTAGCTTACCCGATCGAGAAAAACGCTCGTGGTTATTTCTACGTTATGTATTACACAATTGCACCATCTGCAATTACTGAAATTGAACGTCGCTTCCGTATCAACGAGGAGATTTTGCGTTTTATTACTATGAAATACGATAGTAAACGTGAAATCAAAGCATGGAATACAATGGTTGAAAAAACTAAAAAGCCTGTTGCTTCTGCACCTGCTCCTGTAGCTCCTGTTGCTGAGACAAATGAAGTAGTAGCTTCTTAAGCCCTAAGGAAAACTCATGTTTAATAAAATTATTTTGGTTGGAAATCTTACCCGTGATATTGAACTCAAATATGCACAAGGTGGATCGGCAATTGCCAATACAGCTATTGCAACGAGTCGCAAGTTCACAGTGAATGGTGAGAAAAAAGAAGAGACGTGTTTTGTCGATATAACTTTTTTTGGACGTTCAGGTGAAGTGGCCAACCAATACCTTCGTAAAGGTTCTAAAATCTTAGTCGAAGGACGATTGAAATTTGACCAATGGGTTGACCAATCAAGCGGACAAAAGCGCTCTAAACACTCCGTTATTGTTGAAACGATGCAGATGCTCGATTCACGTGGCGAAGCTTCACAAGGTGGCTATAGTGATGATAGTGGCAGTAGCTATGAAAGTGGAAGCTATGACGCTCCTGCTCAAAAAGCATATACACCACCAGCATACACGAAACCATCGCCAGCAAAAATGCCAGAAAACAATCTCCCAGAGATTGATATTAATGAAGACGAAATTCCGTTTTAGAACAAACACAAGGAAATGACCATGTCAGAAAAAAGAAAATTTAAAAAACGTTTTTGCAAATATTGCGAACAAAAAGTAGATTTTATTGACTACAAAGATGTAGCATCATTAAAATATTCACTCTCTGAGCGTTTCAAAATCATGCCACGTCGTTTAACAGGTAACTGTAAGCGTCACCAAGATATGGTAACAATCTCAATCAAACAATCTCGCGCAGCGGCATTGATCCCATACACTGTATCACGTAAAGTAGTTGCAGGTGCTCCATTCGAAGATCGTAATAGCTATTAATTCAACTTCGAACTTTTGCCAGCTACACGCTGGCAATCTTCTCTTCTATACTTCATAATCATCGAACTGAAACTTGAGACTTCATATGTTGTAGCGTCTTAGGACCAATCCCTTTCACATCAAGCAATCCATCTATTGTCTTAAATGCACCATGAGTCTTACGATACCTGATGATCTCATCGGCTTTACTGGGACCTATTCCATTGAGTGTTTGAAGCTGTGCAGAATTCGCCTTATTAACATTTACAACAGCAAACACAAAAGAGACCAAAAGCATTAGAAGCGCCAAAATTTTAACCATAAGAAACCCTTAGTATTATTTATGACCATTGTATCAAGATAAAAGAAGGGTGTCAATCAAAAAAAATTAAACTGAAAAATATAGCTAACATTTGCAGCAGTAGATATCTCAAATAGCTCTAGGAAACCGGTAGAACCTATGATAGTAAGTGTGACAATAAAAATGAGTTTTTATGGTAAATAAATAAAGTTGTGATTGAAGAAGAAGATTGATAAATCCGAGGCCAGGCGGCGACCTACGTTTCCACACCTGAAAGATGCAGTATTATGAGCGATGAGGGTCTTAGCTTCCGGGTTC
>JAYVLH010000077.1:0-6720 GCA_043759555.1 Sulfuricurvum sp.
TTCTTTAATCATAGTTAGAAATGCATCTTCACTAAGATTGTATTGCTCGCGTGTTCTACGATCACGCACAGCAACACATTTGGAGCTCACCTCTTCATCGCCCAAAACGATGATCATCGGAACTCGCCCTTTTTCCGCCGTACGAATGCGCTTATTAAGACTGTCGTTTTTATCGTAAATCTCGTAATCCGCACCCATATCAATCAGTTTATTCCCCAATTCACGCGCATACGCAACGTGAGTTTCAGCGATCGGAACGATAGCAACCTGCGTTGGAGCGATAAACATTGGGAATTCCCCAGCGTAATGCTCCGTTAATATACCAATAAAACGCTCAAAAGAACCTAAAATGGCACGATGAATCATTACAGGCTGAATTTTTGTATTTTCTTCACCATTGTATTCAAGTTCAAATCGCTCTGGCAGATTGAAGTCAAGCTGTATTGTTCCGCATTGCCATTCACGTCCGATGGCATCGGTAATTTTGATATCGATCTTAGGGCCGTAAAATGCTCCGCCCCCTTCATCGATTTCGTATGACAAGTTATTTTTATCCATGGCATTTTTAAGAGCATTCGTAGAGATTTCCCACACTGCATCATCACCTACTGCTTTTTCAGGCTTTGTAGAAATCATCATCTTGTAGTTAAACTCGAAGGTACTCATAATTTTATCAACAAAATCGACCACTTCGATAATCTGCTCTTCGATTTGATCCGCCGTACAAAAGATATGAGCATCGTCTTGTGTAAATTCGCGTACACGGAAAAGTCCATGAAGGGCTCCCGTCATTTCGTGGCGATGGACAATCCCGTACTCAAAATATTTCAGTGGTAAATCGCGGTATGAGCGTGAGTCTTGCTCATATACTTTGATATGTCCAACACAGTTCATAGGCTTTACCCCAAATTCGATCTCATCGATATTGGTAAAGTACATATTTTCGCCGTAATTTTGGTAGTGACCGCTTACTTTCCACAAATCACTTCGCAGCATCTCAGGACCGCGAACCGGCTCATACCCACGTTTACGGTGGGCTTTGAACAATAACTGCTCAAGACGTGAACGCATACGAGCACCTGCAGGCAACCAGATAGGAAAACCAGCCCCCACTTCTTCACGGAAAGTGAAAAGCTTCATTTCAGCACCAATTTTACGATGATCGCGCTTTTCAGCTTCTGCTACTTGTTCCAAATACGCTTTAAGCGATTCTTTATCGGCAAAAGCTATACCGTAAATGCGTGTCAGCATCTCATTTTTGCTATCACCTCCGAGGTATGCCCCAGAAATTTTTGTCAGCTTAAAATAACGTAACAATCCAACATTCGGCAGATGTGGCCCTCGGCAAAGATCCTCGAACTCACCTTGCTTATAGATAGAGATGACATCGTCAGGAATACGGTCCATTACAGTCTGTTTTAAATGATCGTTTGCAAATTTTAGTCGGGCTTCGTCTTTAGTGATTTCATAGCACTCAATCACGACTTTAGATTTTGCGATATCGAGCATTTTTTTCTCGATCGTTTTCAAATCTTCTTCGCTAATTGTCTCATTGACTTTAAAGTCATAATAAAAGCCCTCTTTAATGACGGGGCCTACAAAAAACTTTGCATCGGTATAAAGCGATTTAATTGCTTGAGCCATTAAATGCGCACACGAGTGACGTATCACTTCGAGAGACGAAGCGGAGTTATCGTATACGATTGGCTCTCCGCTGATCCCCTTTGCCTGAGCTGTTTGTAAATCGACTATTTGATCATTATATTTGATTGCAATGCTGTCCATAAAAGTAATTCCTAAATTCAAGAAAAATAATGCGAATTATACGGTGTTATTGATTGGTTTGAGTTTAAATAAGGTATATTGGAAGAAATGTTAAGAAGAAATGGTGGTCCCAACAAGATTCGAACTTGTGACCACTACCTTGTCGAGGTAGTGCTCTACCAACTGAGCTATGAGACCACATAGCGATTGAGGAAAAGATTCTAGCCCAAATGAAGTTAAATATGTCTTAACTTTTGCACATTTTCGGTTTAAAATTTAAAATCAGTAATATTACTACCGCAATATCAATCGTTACATCGGCAGCATTAAATACTGCAAAATTAAATCCGCAATGCCAATACACATAATCGACAACACCACCGTGTACAAAACGGTCCAAAACATTGGACAATCCTGCACCAACCATGATCCCTACTGGAAAGAGATAGCACTTTTGCTTAAGCCATAAGGTGTAGCCGACAACTCCAGCTAAAAGCGCAAGCTGTATCCATTTGAGCGACTCTTCCAAAAAGGCAAACATCGAGAATGCAACCCCTTTGTTATACACTAAAATCAAATCAATACACTGACTATAGAATCTAAATCCCTCCACAAAAACTGTTTTGAGCGCCTGATCTGCAATAAGAATAACAAGTGCAAAAAGAAGTATCCATACAAAAGATTTAAGCATTTAATGCCTTTTCAAAAAATGCCACCAAACGCTCCATTTCTTTTTCCATCACTTTTGCGTCTTTGCCTTCCATCAGAATTCGCAGTTTATTTTCCGTTCCTGAGTAGCGGATAAGATGGCGCACATGAAGCGCGTCTGTCTTTTGAAGCTCATCTGCAAGCCCTTCGATCTGATCCAACGGCTTTTTTATTTTTACTTTAATATTGACCAATTTTTGTGGATAAAGCTTAAACGGACGGAGCACTTTGCTCGCTTTTTCACCCGAGGTAAGCAAGAGTGCCAAGATTTGAAGCGCACTAACCAAACCATCACCTGTTTTGGCATAATCGTGTAAAATAATATGACCGCTTTGCTCTCCGCCGAAGTTAATACCCTTCTCACGCATTACTTCCAACACATATTTATCTCCGACATTGGAACGAAACAGCTTGAGACCATTTTCATTCATGAAATCTTCGAGGGCTTGATTGCTCATAACTGTAGCGACCATTCCCCCCCCTTTGAGCTGGCCATTTTTATTTAAAAAGAGCCCTAGCGCTCCAAGAATCTGATCACCATCAACCTCATCCCCATTTTCATCCACAACAATCAAACGGTCCGCATCTCCATCAAGGGCCAAACCAATATCGGCACGGTATTGCTTCACTGCTTCACGCAAATCCTTCGTGTGCATGGCACCGCATCCTTCATTGATGTTAAATCCATTGGGCTTATCATGCAACACGATCACTTCGGCACCAAGTTCTTCGAGTACCGTAGGTCCTACTTTGTATCCTGCACCGTTAGCCGTATCTAATACAATACGCATTCCTTGTAATGTCAATTCACGACTGAATGAGTTTTTAAGCTGAACGATATAACGGCCGATTACGTCATCGATCCGCTTTGCAGAACCGATTTCCTTTCCTGTCGCTTGCGCAGAGTGTAACTTTTCTTTGTCCTGGGCTATCACTTCAATTTGGGCTTCAATCTCTTCAGAGAGCTTGTTCCCGTGCGCATCAAAAAATTTGATTCCATTGTCTTCAAAAGGGTTGTGACTCGCCGAAATCATAATGCCTGCATCACAACGCATATTCAATGTTAAAAACGCAATCGCTGGCGTAGGCATCGGACCGATCTGAATCACATCATACCCAACTGCTGTCAGACCACTCACAATAGCATTTTCAATCATATAACCGCTTTTACGCGTATCTTTACCCACTAATATTTTTTTAGTTCTGGCATGCTCTTTAAAATATATTCCTGCGGCCATAGCAACGCGCATTGCCAATTCTGCACTCAAAAAGGATCCCGCTTCGCCTCGTACACCATCTGTTCCGAACAATTTCATAGCTATTTCTCCTCACTGGATAAAATTTAACTTAATTTTAATTATCTTTAAGGTAGTATTCTACCCTAAAAAAAATTCGACAAGGATAAATGCCATGGCAAACCATAAGTCAGCATTGAAACGTATCCGTCAGACGGAAAAGCGCACTGAGCGTAACCGATTCTACCGCACACGTATTAAAAACATCGTTAAGGCCGTTCGTACTGCAGTCGACGCAGGGAACAAAGAAGAAGCACAAGCAGCACTTGTTGTTGCAAATGCAAACTTACATAAATACGTTAGCAAAGGTGTCTTGAAAAAAGAAACTGCTGCACGTAAAGTAAGCCGTCTTCACCTCGCTGTCAACGCAATAGCAGCATAAGTTTTCCCCTTCGGGGTAAAATATCCCTCTTTATTACCTTTTTTAACGCCTTATTTTAGGAACACCTTATGTTAGCCGACAAACTCACCCCTTTTATTAATCGCTACAATGAACTCACAACGCTTCTTAGCTCACCCGATATCGGAAATGACATCAAACGTATGACAGATTTATCCAAAGAGCAATCCTCTATTTCAGCTATTTTTACCAAAGCAACCGAATATAAAAAAGTTTTGGAAGATATTGAAGAAAACAAAGCGCTCGCTTTTGATGCAGAACTGGGTGAACTTGCTAAAGAGGAACTAAAAATATTAGAACCTCAAGTGGGTGAACTCGAAGAAGAGATCAAAAAACTTTTGATTCCCACAGACCCTAACGATAAACGTAATATATTTATTGAATTACGCGCAGGAACGGGTGGAGATGAAGCGGCAATTTTCGTCGGTGATTTGTTTAATGCTTACGTTCGTTATGCGGATGTACGCGGATGGAAAATTGAACTTATGAGCACCAGCCCTTCGGATGCAGGCGGATTCAAAGAAGTGATTGCCCTTATCAAAGGAGATCAGGTCTATTCACGCCTCAAACATGAAGCGGGCGTTCATCGCGTTCAGCGTGTTCCGGCTACAGAGTCTCAAGGGCGTGTTCATACCTCGGCGATCACAGTAGCCGTCATGCCGGAAGTAGATGACGTAGAGGTTGTCATTAATGAAAGTGATCTGAAAATTGACGTTATGCGTTCATCTGGATGCGGTGGACAAAGTGTCAATACCACGGACTCAGCGGTACGGATAACCCACCTTCCAACAGGTATCGTCGTCAATAACCAAGATCAAAAATCTCAGCATAAAAACAAAGACAAAGCGATGCAAATTCTCAAAGCCCGTATTTATGATATGCAAATGCACGAAGCAAAAGAAAAAGAGATGAATGAGCGTAAAGATCAAGTGGGAACGGGTGACCGCAGTGGCCGTATCCGTACCTACAACTATCCTCAGAATCGCATCTCTGATCACCGCATCACGCTGACTCTTTATCGACTCGAAGAGATTATGCAAGGGGGGTTAATGGATGACATCATCGAGCCATTGATCGCCGATATGCAGTCGAAACTGATGGAGAGAAACGGGCTATAAACCTATTCTCTCCAAAATGTCTCAAATATTCCTTTGACTTCACCCTTAAATGTGATCGTTCCCTCGTCTAATCCAAGATAAAGCGTTTCACCGCTTTTTGGATAGACACGAGCTTTGTCTGCCACAGAATCTTCGATCGTAGCACGATAGAAGCACGCTGCCATCCCTGTTCCGCATGCCAATGTCTCATCTTCCACTCCACGCTCATATGTCCGAACATTAATGGAGCCATTGCTCTGGACAGATGCGATATTAACATTCGCATTGTATTTATGCCGAAGAGTGCGCGCCATTTCTATATCAAAATTTTCCATGTCTGCATCAAATGTGACCAAATGAGGGACTCCAGTATCAATAAGCCACCATCGCATTTCGTATTCAACAATCTCATCGTTAATGACAAGAGGGGGCGTTAAATCGCTTTGAACCATGTCACCATCCACACTCGCCTTTATCACTCCGGCACCTGTTAAAAATTCCATTTCAGCCTGAGCCAATCCAAAACGATGAGCATAATGAGCACATGCACGGCTTCCGTTACCGCACATCGATGCGGTAGAACCATCAGCATTATAAAATTCCCATTCAAAATCATATGTTTCATGGGGCAGCAAGACAATCAGCCCATCTGCACCAATGCCTTTTTGGCGATCACAAAGTGCTCGTGCAAGTCCTGAACGATCAGCCCCGTTAAGGGTATGGAAAAGTACAAAATCATTACCGCTAGCGCAGTATTTGGCAATTTGAATCATGTAAAATCCTTAGAAAATTGTCTAATTATACCTTGGGTGCAGGGTAAAGTGTTTTTATTGTATCTACAAATTTTTCACATTCATGCTGTAAATGCTTGAGATTGCCCGAATTATCAATCACCCATGTAGCACGAGCTTTTTTCTCCTCGATGTCCATTTGGGTCTCAATACGGCGAAGAGACTCTTCTGGGGTAAAACCATTACGCTTTATAAACCGCTCCAATTGGAGTTCTTTGGGTGTATAAACAACGACCGATCTTTCTATAGGATAGGAAGAAGTTTCAAAAAAAAGGGGGATATCAATAAGATAGGGATATTTTAGGAGATCTTGTTTTGTACTGGCTTCTTCGATGGCAGCACGAATTTTTGGGTGTAAAAATGCTTCAAGCTCTTTTTTTGCTTCTGGATTTGAAAAGATTAATTTTCCTAATTCAGGACGATTAACTTTGCGTCCATTAACATATTGGCTTCCGAAATGTTCTACGACCCAAGAGGCATTTTCATCTAAAAGACGATGAGAAATAGCATCCGCATCAATAATTCGCAAGCCATTAAGTCCCAAAAGAGAGGCTACAGTACTTTTCCCTGTTGCTATCCCGCCTGTCAATGCAATAGCGTATTCGTATGCCATTAATTACGGATAATGCCCAAATAGTTTTTACGCACATATTGAGGCATTGCGA
>JAYVLH010000078.1:0-11634 GCA_043759555.1 Sulfuricurvum sp.
ACGACTTCTTGTTGCTTTTTTGAAAATGACCAATGAGCTTGACCGTGTCGGCGAAAATATGAAAAAATACAACAGCCGTCTGCAAGACCTCTGCTCTAGTGAATGTGATATTACGGTTATGACTCCGTCCATTATTCAGCTGCAAAAAACAACGCTCAATGCCTTGCATTATCTCCATGATTATTTGGAAAATATGGTAACTTCGGATGCAGAAGAACTCTTACGTAAAGTATCGGTCGAAGAGTCCAAAAACGATGATCTTTTCTCAATCATCGAAAAAGACCTCTTAAACCTCATTGTCGAATCGCATGAACTCTCTGCAGATTATGTCAAAGTGTTAGGCACTTTACGCAAGCTTGAGCGTACTGGTGACCGTACCGTTAACATCGCCGCCCTTCTTTTGTACGCCAAGCAAGGCGGAGAGATTAAACTCTACGCATAAATTAGGAGTCAACTATGAATACGCTCATACTCATCGTCGAGGATGAAGAAGATATTTTAGAACTGATAGAGTTCAACCTCGCACGGGAGGGGTTTGAAACCATCGGTTTTTTGAATACCAAACGTGTAGCAGAAGTGCTTGAAGATGAAAAAGTCGATCTGATTTTAATGGATCGCAATCTCCCTGGGACTGAGGGAAGCGAATTTATCGCTTCATTACGGCGTCAGGGGATTAACACCCCCGTTATTTTCATCAGCGCAAAAGACAAAGATCAAGATATTGAGCAGGGATTTGAACGCGGTGGTGATGACTACCTCACAAAACCATTCAGTATGAAAGAGCTTATTTTACGAGTCAAAGCGATTTTACGCCGTACTCAAAAGTCACTGGTTGAGGGCAATATCACCTACCGTGACATCACTCTCAATCTGGCTTCACGCACTCTTTTAATAGAAGAGAGCCCCATAGAGCTTACTAAGCTTGAATTTGATTTGCTGTACGCGCTTCTTAGCAACCAAAACATTGTCCTTGACCGTGAATATCTCCTCGAACACGTATGGGGTGGGGATGAAATGTACCAAGACCGTACCGTCAATGTCGCCATCAATCGCCTCAAAGAAAAAATTGACCCGGACAAAAGCAAAGAATACATCAAAACCGTACGGGGAATCGGATACACCCTGTGCTAAAAATTCATCAGCTCTTTTTTCTCAACACGCTGGCTCTTTTTATCGGAACTTTGACTGTTGCCTCCTTTATCGGGTACTATACCCTCAAAGAGATGATTATCAATGACAATATCAATCATCTCAAACGAACTATCGAACTCGTTTCTGCGCGCTCCAATCAATCAAGCACTTTAGATTACTATGTCAATGCCGTACGCAATCAAACCGATTATCGTGCTACTGCATTCGATACTAATGGAACAATTCTCGCTGAGAGCAATATAGACAAGCGCTCCATAGATGCAACACTCAATCGTGAAGAGATAATGAACGCTGCGATAGAGCCTTATGGGGTTCAAGTCCGCCATTCTGCTACGTTCGATGTAGATTATATTTTTGTTGCCAAACAAATTGCGTTTCAAGGCAAAATTGTCATTCTTCGTCTGGGCGTGCCGCTGCACAATGTTATGGGATATTTTTACGAATTATGGATCAAACTGGCAGGTTCATTTGCCCTCTTTATCGTCATTGCCCTCATCGTTTCCTTTAAGATTTCCAAAAAAGTTCAGTACGATATCGAAAAAATAACCCTTTTTCTCCATGAAATATCGGCTAAAAATTATACGGCTGTCTTAAAACCCGAGAATTTTAGAGAATTTTTGCAAATCACCCTGCTCCTTAAAAATCTGGTCAAAAAACTCCGAAACAGAGATAAGCAAAAACGTAAATACACCGCGAGACTGCGTCTGATCAACAAACAGCAAAATGACATTCTCTCTGCCATCAGCCATGAGTTTAAAAACCCTGTAGCGGCCATCGTCGGATATACGGAAACGCTCGAGGAAGACCCCGCTTTAAGCCTTGCCATACGGGAAAAATTTTTAGGTAAAATACATTCGAACGCTCTTAAAATCAGCCATATGCTTGACCGCCTTGCTCTTTCCGTCAAACTTGAAAACAACGATTTTTCCATTAAGCCCTCTACGTTTGATCTTGATATTCTCTGCCATGATGTCACTGCTACCCTAAAAGGGAAATATCCGCTTCGCACCATTATCTACGAAGGGCATTCTAAAGAAGTTTATGCAGATAGAACGATGATGGATCTGCTCATCACCAATCTCATCGACAATGCCATCAAATATTCCGAAGATGTTGTCACCCTCAAACTCACCGATAACGCTGTTGAAGTAACGGATCAAGGGATCGGCATTGCCCCCTCTGAGCTCGAGCTGATCAGCAACAAGTTTTACCGTGTCCAAAAAAATAGCTGGGACAATTCTATGGGGTTGGGTCTTGCCATCGCCAGCTACATCCTCAAACTGCACGACGCAGTGCTGCGTATCGAAAGTACTCTGGGTGTGGGTTCGACTTTTAGTTTTGGACTTGATACCTTTGTCGCAAAAAAATGATTGCCCTCCCTCCTGAGCTTCATCCCATTCTTGATGAGCTGTATGCTCACAAAATCACTCCCATTGTCGTGGGAGGGTATGTGCGTGATGCTCTGCTTGGTATTAATGCCAAGGACATCGATATTGAACTTTACACCCTCTCTTCTCTTGAAACCATAGAGCAGATACTCAAACCTTTTGGCAAGCTCAATCTCGTAGGTAAAAGCTTCGGTGTCATAAAACTTCGGCTTCAAGAATTGGAAATTGATTTCTCGCCTCCGCGCACTGAATCCAAACACAAAGCAGGACACAAGGGATTCGAGGTTTACTGCGATACTTCTCTTGACTTTACATCTGCAGCACGCAGACGTGATTTCACCATCAATGCCATAGGCTATAACCCACAAACAAAAACGTTATTAGACCCGTATAACGGCATAGAAGATTTGTCAGTCAAACGACTCATGTGTGTTGATCCTAAAACATTTATTGAAGATCCATTGCGCCCGTTACGAGCCGTTCAATTTGCGGCCCGCTTCACTCTAACATGTGATCCTCAACTTTTAAATTTGTGTAAAGAGATGGTTACACAAGGAGCTTTTGAAGAGCTGCCAAAAGAGCGGCTTTTTGAAGAAATTAAAAAGCTTCTGCTCCTTAGCCAAAAGCCCTCTCTAGGACTTCGCCTTTTAGAGCAAATGAACGGGAGCTATCTTTTTTCCCCGCTTTCCAAAGAAACATGGGAAACAGCTCTCAGCCGATGCGATGCGATGGCAGCCACACGTACTGGTAACGAAAAACACGATCTTCCTCTTATGTTAGCGGCTTTGCTCTTGGATGTTCTCGGTCCTGATACGGTTTTAAAGCGTATTAGCTTTCATCGCTCACTTTTTAGTGCAACACTAGCCATTATCCATTATACACATAAATGTGGTACGTTAGCCTTTCCACCCAAGCCTCTGCTCATGGGAAGAGATTTAATCGACTTGGGATTTATCCCATCAAAAAATTTCAAAAAAATTTTAGATGATGCCTACGATGCACAGCTAAATCAAGAATTTTTTACCGAAAATGAAGCCCAACAATGGCTTAAAATCCATACAGTAACTGCTTTGTAATAGAAATTATATTACAATATCGCGATAAAACATCGGAAGGCTTTGTATGATCGATAAAATATTTTTTAATTTCACACGCTTTAGTGCCCTTTTGATACTCGTGATCGTTGCATGGATTTTTGTGGTTTTATTCAATCACTCTCTCGAAGCCATGCATACTTTCGGTTTGGATTTCATCACCAAAGACGAATGGGCACCGAATCTCAATAAGTTTGGCGCCTATGCCTCCATTTTGGGTTCAGTTATCTCCACCTCATTGGCAATGATTTTAGCCGTTCCCATCGCTATTGGTGTCGCTATCTTTTTGAGTGAAATTGCCCACGATAAAATCAAAAGTTTTTTTGGTATCAGCGTTGAACTTTTAGCCGCTATCCCCTCGGTCATTTATGGAATGTGGGGATTGTTTTATTTTGTTCCCATTATCCGTGATATTTTTGGCGGAATGGGTATAGGATTGCTCGCGGCGGGAATCGTTTTAGCCATTATGATTTTACCATTTATGGCAGCCGTTACTCGCGATGCGATGAACACAACGCCTGACATTCTCAAAGAATCTGCTTATGCACTCGGCGGAACCCAATGGGATGTCATTAAAGACGTCATTATCCCTTATGCCAAAGCGGGGATCATTGGATCACTTATTTTGGCCCTTGGTCGCGCGATAGGAGAGACAATGGCGGTAACCTTTGTTATGGGAAATGTCCACCACGTCCCCGGATCCATTCTTGACCCAACGACATCGATTCCAGTTACGTTGGCAAATGAATTTACAGAAGCAGACAGTTCGCTCTACTTCTCAAGTTTGTTTGGTTTAGCACTCACGTTGCTCATTATGAGCTTCCTCGTCATAGCCGTTGCAAAATTCTACTTTCTACGAAAAGCAAGGAGAGCCTAATGACTGCCGTACAAAAACGTATCCTGATCAACCGTATTGCTTTGGGCTTTTCAACGCTTAGTGCCCTTATTGCCCTGGCCTTTTTGTTCTGGATCTTGGGTGTTTTGGTGATGAAGGGGATGAGTGCCCTCAACTGGAATATCTTCATCTACGAAGGTGCCCCTCCGGGATATGAAGAAAGCGGTTTGAAGCATGCCCTGATTGGGCAGCTTATCTTAATCGGACTCGCAACAGGAATCGGCGTACCGTTAGGAATTTTAGCGGGTACGTATTTGAGTGAATACGGCAAAAACTCAAAGCTTGCCCATACCATCCGGGATATCAGTGATATTATGATGTCTGCACCCTCTATCGTTATCGGTGCATTTGTCTATGCAGTTGTTGTTATGCCTATGGGGCATTTCAGTGCCTGGGCCGGCGCTATTGCCTTGGCTATCATTATGATACCGATCATTTTACGCACTACCGATGATATGCTCCAGCTCGTACCCGGAACACTTCGAGAAGCTGCTTTTGCACTGGGAGCCCCTAAGTATAAAGTGATCAAAGATGTCGTTTACCGTGGCGCAAAAGCAGGAATTTTAACCGGTGTTCTTCTTGGGATTGCTCGAGTAGGCGGAGAAACAGCACCTTTGCTGTTTACTTCATTCAATGATAATTTTTTCACAACGGATCTAAATTCCGCTATGCCATCGCTTACCGTTACAATTTTTAACTATGCTATCAGCCCTTATGAGGACTGGCAGCAACTGGGATGGGCTGCAGCTTTCATCCTTTCTATGTTTATTTTAGGTCTCAATATCATGGGACGACTTATTTTATTAGCCGGAAAAGGAAAATAACACTATGGCAAGTATTATCGATATCAAAGAAGAATGTGCCCTTCAGGTACGGGATTTTGAATTTACCTACAAGGGGGCTCCGGCTCCAAGTCTAAAAAAAATCACGATGCCTATCGCTAAAAACTCCATTACCGCACTTATCGGTCCATCAGGATGCGGCAAGACAACCTTATTGCGTGCGTTTAACCGTATGCATGATTTGTACCCCGGCAACACGTACAACGGCGAAATCGAATTCGAAGGGCGTAATATTCTAGGCGCCAAAGAGGACCTTATACAGCTTCGTACCAAAATCGGTATGATCTTTCAAAAACCGACAGCCTTTCCGATGTCTATTTTCGATAATGTTGCCTATGGATTACGCCTCCAAGGAATGAAAAATAAAACGGAGCTCAAAGATCGTGTCGAAAAAGCACTCAAAGATGCCGCAATATGGAAAGAAGTCAACGATCGCCTTAAAAACGATGCTAACGGTCTTTCAGGTGGTCAGCAGCAACGCTTATGTATTGCGCGAGCCATTGCCGTAGAGCCAGAAGTATTGCTTTTTGATGAACCAACCTCTGCTCTTGATCCTATTTCTACTCAGGGGATAGAGAGACTCGTCATCGAACTCAAAGAACGCGTCAGTATCATCATTGTCACCCACAACATGCAACAGGCCGCACGTGTAAGCGATTACACCGGATTTATGTATTTGGGCGAGCTCATTGAACTTGGGCAAACCGAAGAACTCTTTGTTACGCCAAAAGAAAAACTTACCCAAGAATACATTACGGGAAAGTTTGGGTGATGGTCTTCGACAGGAAGAACATTCCTGTCCATCTATTTACTTATTTTTCTTCGTATTCTTTTTTTCTTCTTTCACTTTTACCCTGACTTCACTGTCAATTTCTATTACCGTATGAACATTTCCTCTCGGATAAAAATCTGCAACGACTTTTAAGCGCTTAGGAGCAATTTTATCTTCAAATAGGCTGTAGATCTCGTTTGCACTGTTTTCGTGCGAAATATGGCGGTTTCTGAACGAATTAATATAGAGTTTAATAGCTTTGAGTTCCGCCACCCATTTGTTCGGTGTATATTCAATGGAAATCGTAGCAAAATCAGGATATCCGCTGCGTGGACAGAGACATGTAAATTCAGGCAAGGTTACTTTTACAACATAATCACGATCATGTGCATTGGGCCAAATTTCAAAATCTTTTTCTATATCAAAATCCGCAACAATTTGTTCGCCGTATTTCATTCTACTACCTCTTTTGTATTTATGGGTGTAATTTTACCGAGAAAATTACCTTGTCGGCAATTGATTTTTAATCGCTTGGCTATTAAATCGCTTTGTGCATCTTCGAGCATGTTCATCCATGTCGATGCTCCGCACAAATGAGCGGCGATATTAAGCCCTTGGAGAATATTTTGATATTTTTCCTCCCCGATATGGCGCGTATAAAGAGGATCAAAACGGACATAATCAACCTGAAATTCTTTAAGATACATCATGCTGTTATGATTTCCGCCGTATTTATCCAACCCTATTTTATATCCGACAGCCCGATATTGAGCAATTTGTTCACCAAATCGTTTTATCTGTGAAGAATATTCTTTCTCATCAAATAAAAGCGTGATTTTATTTTTTGCTTGAGGATAGTGCTGTAATAATTCAAGAGCATAATTAAAAAACAGTCCGTTTCGTAGCGTAACGCCAGAAAGGATAATGGCATACATATCATCATTTTTTGTGCTTAGTTTTACTACCGTTTCCAAAAGATGTTCTTCATATTCACGCATTTTTCCTAAACGATTTAAAATGGGGACAAATCTGCTTTGATGAATAAGGGTACCCTCTTTATTGGCCAGCTTAAAAGTTATTTCATACATTTGATCTTCATCCCCGGCAATCTCTTGTTGTGCAACAGAAAATCGTCTGTGTTCAAGTGCATTCAAAACAGATTCTTCCAGCTTTGCGGGTAAAATATCTTCATTATCGGTAAAAGTTTTTTCATTTTTATTCGCGTATTGCAGTTCATAAAGACGTGTAATTATCTCTTCATATTTTTTGACGTATTGTGTATCCAATAAAACACATGAAAGATTGACTTCTATTTCATTGATGTTGTTATTTTTATATTTTGCTAAAAAAAGTTCTATCAAAGCACTATTTTTTTCTTTTTCACCTTTTAGCATAAAAATAAGATCACCCCCCTTATAGCGACAAATAGGTAACTTTTTAACTCCCTTGCTTACAAAAAATTCGTTAATAAACCCTACCGTTTCAATTAAAATAGTATCTCCGTTTTTGACCCCATACTGTTCATTGATTCCTGCCAAATTATTAAGACTTATCATGACAATTGTTTTAATATGATGTTTATACCATGTGTAATAAAGCTTTATAAAATAGTCATTTGTAAATGTGTGGGTTGTCGAATCGGTAATGGTTTCGTATGTACTTTGATTGATCAAAAAGAAAATAAAATAAATAGCAATAGCCAATAAAATAAAAATGAGAAAAATTAAAGAAGTGAGGGTAGTTCTTACCTGCGAAAAAAGAATAAATAAACTAACACCGCTGAGTAGAAAAATAGGCAAACCCATCCGTAATGCTAAAGCAAAACGATGAGAGCGTTCTTTTTCTTCAGTAAAGTATGCCATTAAATGTCGAGGTGTTTAACATCTTTTGCATGGGTTTCGATGTAATTACGACGTGGTTCAACGTCATCACCCATAAAGAGGCTAAACGATTCACTAGCAGATTCTGCATCATCAACCGTAATTCGTAGTAATACACGGTTTTCAGGAGTCATCGTTGTTTCCCAAAGCTGTTCAGGATTCATTTCACCCAGACCTTTGTAGCGCTGAATATATGACCCTTTCTTCGCATAATCGGTTACCATCGTTAATAATTCGAGTAAATCGCCTTCCAACGGTAAATTCCAATCTTGGATCTTTCTAAAAATAAAATTTGCTTCTGCAAAATGAGGTGAGGCAAAAAGATCATCATTGACATGAAGTTCTTCCAATCCCCCTTTGGTTTGAACAAATAAATGTATGTCTTCATCATTTACACTTTTACTCAAGATATTATAGCCTTGGGTATTTAAAAATGCTTCAATATGAACATAAAGATCATTCAATGAAAGTGCAATAAGATCAGGATTTTCAATAAAATAACGGATTAAATCTACCAATGCATAACGGCGCTCTAGTGCATCGAGTGTGCTGCGATAATGATCAACCATTTTAAAGAAAGAGACTAAATCATTTACACCGATGTTAAGATTATCCATTTCTAATGCTTCGATTCCATTTTCAATTAAAAAGGCATTCATGACACGATCATCTTTAAAATAAATCTCTTTTTTCCCTTTTTTGTATCGAAATAACGGCGGTTGTGCAAGATATAAATAGCCATTTTCAACAATTTTAGGAAGATAACGGAAGAAAAAGGTAAGTAATAACGTTTGAATATGACTGCCATCGACGTCAGCATCGGTCATAATAATGACTTTATGATAACGCAGTTTATCTTCGTTAAATTCTTCTCCAATCCCACAACCGAGTGCTGTGATCATATTGGTAATTTCTTCTGATTTTAGGATTTTGTCCAAACGTGCTTTTTCAACATTTAAAATTTTACCTTTAAGTGGCAAAATTGCTTGAAAAACACGATCACGTCCTTGTTTTGCTGAACCGCCTGCAGAATCTCCTTCCACCAGGTAAATTTCGCTAATAGCCGGATCTTTACTCTGACAATCCGCAAGTTTTCCAGGAAGTGTTCCTACGGTCATTGCATCTTTGCGACGAGTTAATTCACGTGCTTTTTTAGCAGCTTCACGTCCGCGTGCTGCCATAAGTGCTTTTTGAATAATAGCTTTTGCTTGAAGAGGGTTTTCTTCAAAATACTTTGTTAAACGCTCATACGTTGCTTTTTGAACCAAAGGGCGAACATAGGTATTTCCCAATTTTCCTTTGGTTTGTCCTTCAAATTGCGGTTCAGGAACACGAACCGAAACAACACAAATAAGACCTTCAGATACATCTTCACCGGTTAGAGGAATATCTTTTTCTTTGGCATTTCCATTTTGTTTGTTATAGTTTGAAATAACGCGAGTAAGTCCTGCACGGAAACCTGCTTCATGCGTTCCACCATTTGGTGTGTTGATATTATTAACAAAGGTATAGGTTTTATCATCATAACTGTCGTTGTACATGATGGCAATATCCATTTCTATATCTTCTGCTTTTTCATTGAATTCATATGGAAGAGCAACTACTACTTTTTTATTCATATCTGTAACAAATTGGGTAATACCGCCTTCAAAATGATAAGTATTGTCTGCACCGTTACGCTCATCTTTAAATTTGATGGTAATACGAGGATTTAGATACGCGAGTTCTTTAAACCGTTTTGCAAGGTAATCGTATTCGAAGGTTACTATTTCCGTAAAAATTGAAGGATCTGGAGAAAACTCAATGGTTGTCCCTTTTTTACGGGTTGTGCCAATAGCAGCAAGTGGTTCTTGAGGAATACCACATTTAAAATCTTGTTCAAAAATTTGACCTTCACGATAAATAGTCATTTTAAGATCAGCACTAAGTGCATTAACAACTGATACCCCTACCCCGTGTAAACCGCCAGAGACTTTATAGGTATCTTTATCAAATTTTCCGCCTGCGTGCAATACGGTCAAAACAACAGTTGCTGCAGATATTCCTTCACCTGGATGAATATCGGTTGGAATACCCCGCCCGTTATCGCTAATAATTGCAGTGCCTGCTTTTGTAAGAGTAACGTTGATAGTATCACAATATCCAGCCATTGCTTCATCGATAGAGTTATCCACAACTTCGTAAATAAGATGATGAAGACCTCTATGACCCGTATCACCGATGTACATTCCAGGACGTTTGCGAACGGCTTCGAGACCTTTGAGGACTTTAATATTGCTGGCACCGTAATTTTCCATGTTTTCTCCCGCTATTTGCGTGTTTAAGTGCTTTATTTTATCGTAAATAAGTTAAAAGGTAGATTTCTGAGAAAAAATAGTGTGAGTAATAAAAAGTGCGGTTTACTGCATGTGAGCACTCTGCTAAAGAGAACTTAGCGTTAGCGTAGCTAAAGGGATGTATTCCTTTAGCGTTTAAATAACAATGGGCATAACAATGGTTTTAAAATTTTCACTTTTAAGAACGAAAGGCTGATTTGATTCATTAGCTTCAAGGGTAAATTCATTTGCAGTTACTTGACTTAAAAAATCTAAAATGTAACGACTGTTGATCGCTAAAATAAAAGGTGTATCAAATCCATTTTCAATTTCTATAGCCGTTTTAGCTTCGATATTGTCATCACTTAAACTTTCAAATAAAATTGAATCATTCGTAAATGTGAGCTTTAAATCATTGGATATGGTGGTGATTTGCTTGATAGCTGAAATTATAATTGTTTTTGGCAATACTATTGAACGGCTAGCTTCTTTTGGAATGATACGTGTGTAATCTGGAAATTTACCATTGATTAGTTTTGTAAAGAAAAGCGAATTTTCGGATTTGATGATGAGATGGGTATTGTCATAATAGATTTCAATGTTATCTAAAAAAAGTTTTTGAATCTCAATGATTGCTTTTTTAGGAACAATAATTGAAAGTTCTTCTTCATTGACATTATCTACATGAACCAAAGCAAGTCGTCGGGTATCTGTTGAAACAAAATTGATCTGATTGGTTTTAATATCAATAAGAGCACCGTTAAGTTCAAATTTTGGGTTATTGGTATCTGCTGAAGGGGTTATTTTTTTTAATGATTCTATTAAAAGTTGAGAATTGATAGCTATATTTGGTTTTCCCTCTATGGATGGAAAACTTGGAAATTCTGAACTTTTGTAAGTTGGGAGTTTAAAGTTTGAACGTTTTTGACGAATATGAAGATTTTCTTTAATAAGTTCAAGTTCAATCTCTTCATCTTTTAAGATACGGACTATGTCCAGTAATTTTTTACCATTGGCGGTAACTGATCCTGGTTCTTCTACCGTATGGGCATGTGTTTGTAGAATAAGACCAATTTCAAAATCGGTTGCTTTTGCACTTAAAGTTCGTCCATCAGTACTTAGACAAATATGAGATGTTATTTGTGACGTATCTTTTTTTTCTAGAAAAGGCTGAAGGTGCAGAAGAATATTTTCTAAAACCGATTTATCAATGGTCATTTTCATAATGTATTTCCTTATTATTTATAAGTAAGTAATTGTAATAGTAGTAGTAAGGGGGTGTGAATGTGTGAAAAA
>JAYVLH010000079.1:0-24217 GCA_043759555.1 Sulfuricurvum sp.
AGGGTTTAAAACGCCTTATGAGGTTTTTAGTGAATTAACAGGTTTGGATGGTAGAATGTTGGCAATGGGTATTCGTTAATGATGCGAATTCGCCATATACATTTGATGTATGAGGAGTAAATATGCAGTATGACCATCTAATCGGCTATATGTCCGATGTACAAAATTTTGAAAAGAATATGAGTGCACTTTCGGATAAATGGAATCTTTTGACCCTGCTTGGGTCTATGTCCAATATCGGAATGGATACCAGCGAAACGAGAAAAGCATTTGAAGGTCTCCTAGATGAGCCTCTTATGCGTCTTACGAAAGAAACATTCCATAAAAGCATTGATGAACTCGAATCCAAAGCCCAATCGGCTATCGATATTTTAATTCGCAATCTCTTTGAACGCACTGCTGACATTGGTTTTTTGGCGACCGATGATGATATTCGCAATTATCTTATTTTTCTTAATACAACCGACATGTCCAGTTCTGATGAGATGAGGTCTCTTAAACTGGCAAAAAAAGAAGCCCTCTCAAAGCACTTTCAAGAATATGTGGCTAAATACAGTGTTTATGAAAACATAATTTTACTGGATACTAAAGGCAAAGTGCTAGTGCAGCTCGATGAATCAAATCCTGTTAGCATCTCCGGACCCACTTATCCAGGAGTCTTTAAGAACCCATCAGGGGTACGTAGAAACATTCCGTAAGAGTGATCTGACCCATCAAAAACCTTCTCTCATTTACTCTTATCGAGTTGATCATCCTGAGACCGAAGAACCGTTAGGCGTATTGTGTTTGATGTTTAAATTTGAAGACGAACTCAAAAGTATTTTTCAAAAACTTACCCGAGAAAATCCTTATATTGCATTGGAACTACTTAGCCATCAGGATCAAGTTGTTGCCTCTTCTTCTTCGCATCATGTACCTATTGGTGCATATTTGCAAACGCGTGAATGCGAAACACATCAGACGTATTATGCAGGATTTGAATATTTATACAATGCTGTTAAAACCAATGGATATCAAGGTTACTTCGGTCCTGGGTGGATCGGTCATGCCATGGTACCGCTTCATTTGGCATTCCGTTCTTCTTCTCGACCATCTTTTTCAAAGAATGAACTTTTCGATACCGTAGCTAACGCGACTGTCTATTTTCCAAGAGAGCTCACGGATATTTTAGACAAAGCTAAGAAGATACAAGCTGAGTTGGATATCACAGTATGGAATGGGAATGTCCAGATTGCAAATGCGTCCAATAATGAAAATCCTTTTACCAAAGCATTGCTCAATGAAATTTCCAAAACAGGTGAAGAAACCAAACTTGTTTTTGACGATACTGTAGCCAACCTTAATACGGCTATGCTCATTCGATATCTCGAAGATTTGAAATTTCAATCTTCTTTGGCAATCGACATTATGGACCGAAACCTTTTTGAACGTGCCAATGACTCAAGATGGTGGGCACTTACCACAACGTTCCGAGAAATTCTTTCTCAGACCACTATCAGCGGAAATGATCGCGAAAAAATGAATGCTATTTTGGTTACGATAAACGATCTGTATACGGTGTACACCTCCATGTTTGTCTATGATCGTGATGGCTTCATTGTTGCCGTATCTAATATGAATGAAAGTAATTACATCGGTAAGCGGGTCGGTTACAGCTGGGCGTCTGAAACACTACGCCTTGAGTCTACGCAAGAATACATTGTTTCGCCATTTGAACCGAGCATCTTCTATGATAACCGTTCCACTTATATTTACAACGCATGCATTCAAGATTTTTCTGGTCATGGGATCGGAGGAATCGGAATCGTTTTTGATGCTCAACCTCAATTTGAAGCGATGCTTCAGGATGTTCTTCCAAAAGATGAGAATCATGAGATTAAATATGGGATGTTTGCTCTATTTATTGATCGTACTGGGCGGGTTCTTTCATCAACAACAGAAGAAATTTCCATAGGGTCAACCGTTGTTCTTCCTGAATCGATTTTACATCTCTCAAATGGGCAAAGTGATGCTCAGATGATTGAATATAATGGTATCTACTACAGTGTAGGTGCAACCTGTTCTAATGGATACCGTGAATACAAACAAAGCGATGGATACCAAAACGATATCATCGCGATTTTATATCGTCCGATCGGAGAATGTCATGCTCTTATCCATGAAACACCTGCCAGACGAACCTATGTTTATCCAAAAGCGGCTGGCGCTGAAGAGACTTGTGAAATTTCAACTTTCTTTATCGGCGGTTCCGTCTTTGCAATTGAATCCAAGGAGGTGGTCTGTTCCTTGGCACATCAAGAATTGACCTCAATTCTCCATGCAAGCGAATACAATCTTGGGGTCATCGGGTATGACAAACGGATGGTCAGTGTCATATCATTGGGCAAATTATTGGGAATGGAGAAAAAATACGACAAAGAGAACGATACGATCATAATTGTAAGCACACAGATTGATGGGCAGACTGTTTATCTCGGATTGGCTGTGGATGGGATATACAGCAGTCCTGAGATACCGCTGCGCTCAATCAGTCATTACAATAATGTTTTGAAAAATGAAAACTCATTGACTAAAGCGGTCATTATCCCTGATCGTGCCGAAGATTTTGGAAATGAGATGATTTCTATTCTCGACATTCCAAAAATCTATACACAGCTTATTCAGCCTTACCCTCGTGCATTATACAAGATGATGGCCTGATTATGTGACGCTGTGCATTCGGACATTGTTAAGTTGATGATGGTCTTTTTGACATCGTATCGGCGATTTAGATACACTCATTAACTTAATAAAGTTGGGAACTCTAAATGAAACAAATGATGCAGATATATCGAGTCAATCGCGAAGCCGTAGAAGGATTTTTACTAACGACGATAAGCGACAATCCGCAGCAGGATTTTGGTGATACACAAGTCCGGAATTTTTTTAAACGGCTCCCTTTTTTGAGTGATCTTTATGTAATGGACGCAGGGGGTGCGCAAATCACTCCAACTTGGCATCGCACGAGCAGTGATACGTCGATGCAAGGGACCGATCGCGGATATTTTATCAATCGTATCCAGTTTGATGATCATGGTAATTACATCTCAAATCCTTATATCTGTGCCAACAGCGGGCAGCCAAAAGTTTCTATCGCTCATAAATATTCGGATGGAAAAATCGCTGTCTTTGATTTGGACTTAGTGGCAGTCCTTACTAAAATGCATCTGATCGACAGTGACCGACTTATTTCTAAACTCTCCGTTTCGGTTTATGCTCTGCTTGGGGGAGGGCTTGTCCTGCTGGCTTTGTTTTTGGGTATCTACGGGCTGATAGGATTTGTGAAAGCCGTGATCTATTTCGGGGATGAGACACTCCATTATGTGTTCAAATCGATTATCGGTATCACCCTCGCGATCGCGATCTATGATCTGGCCAAAACAATTTTAGAACAGGAGGTATTTTACCGTTCGTTGACGCTAGAAGAGGGGAACGAGTACAAGACGCTGACCAAGTTTCTCACTTCCATCATCATCGCTCTCTCGATCGAATCGCTCATGGTCGTGTTCAAAGTGGCCATCGACGATATTCGCAACATGAATTATGCTTTTTACCTCATCAGCGGGGTCGGTATTTTGATCGTCTCCATGGCGGCACTGAATTATGTCAGCCGTAAAAAGCGTGAAGGACACGAGTAATTGCTACAAATATCCAATAGTCTTTCCATACCTGATACAGAGATCGAGATAACAGCCATACGCTCCCAAGGTGCAGGGGGGCAAAACGTTAATAAAGTCTCGACTGCTATTCATCTGCGCTTTGACATTAATACCTCATCACTTCCGGAAATCTACAAAGAACGGCTTTTAGAGCTTACCGATCATCGGATCACCAAAGACGGTATCATCAACATCAAATCACAAGAGTCCCGTAGTCAGGAAGAGAACAAAGAAGCAGCATTGGAGCGTCTTAAAGAGCTGATAAAAAGTATTATGACGGTTCAAAAAAAGCGTAAACCCACCAAACCGACGAGAAATTCGCAGAAAAGACGGATGGATAGTAAAACGAAGCATGGGAATATCAAAAAGATGCGCGGGAAGATAAACGGCGGCGAGTGACCGCCCTGATTTATACACCTAGTGAAACAGTGCGCTCATATAGCCGACAACCCGTGATGTATCACCGCTGGCATCGGCACTGGTTCGATAATCGAGGATGGTACTTGTCAGACCTTTGTGTTTAGCTGCATTGAGCATTGCCTTGACGCCTATTATCCCGCATGCTTCACACCCTTGATCCAATGCGATCGTACTCTCATCCTGTATCGCTTCCAAGCAGATCGCATCAAGACGCTGTGCTTCCATTAACGGGTAATAATGGCTCAAATCGGTGCTGATGACGACCGCTGTATCGTGCAGTGTCAACACATAATCAATGATTGGTTCAATGAGAGAAGGCTGGGCATACGCATAGACCATCTCTACGACATTGGTATCGGGTAGATAGTGTTTGATAAACGGCATCTGTACTTCGGTACTGTGCTCTTGATGGGCTTGCGGAAAACAAGGGATCGAAAAACGCTCCATTAAATCGTTTACCAAAGAATTGTTGATTGCCAGATCTCCCAGCGGTGTTTGATAGGAGTGCGCATCAGCGACGCTGACACCGTCAAATCCGACACGGTGTGAGGGGCCGATCACGACAACCGTTTTAGGATTTGTTTTCGCAAGGATTCGAAACGCGATATTGGCCGTAAAGCCTGAATAAACCCAGCCTGCATGGGGGACGATGATCGCATTCCCCTTCAGGGCGTCCAGCCGTTTTAGGATATCGGGGTGAGAGTGTAAACTCGTGTTGAAATGAGCGATCATCGTGTTGATCTCATGTGCAGTTGCGGGATAAAAGCTTCCTGCTACACTCATAGTTCGTTGGTTCATGATTTGCTCCTTGGGTACTTAATGTGGAAGTCGTTTTTCAAAATACTCTGCCATGTGATCAAGGGTATCAACCTTGGCATAATCAGCTTCGGGAACTTCGATCCCAAGCACACCATTCAACGCCGTCAGTATTTTTAGAAAATCGAACGAGTCGATCTCCAGTGAACGCTGAATATTCTTATCAGAAATGATGTCACTTTCATCGATGTCCGGAGCGATCTCCACTATTTGATCTATGATGGCGCGTTTGATTTGCTCATTCGTCATACTAATTCCTCCGGTTTTTGTAAAATTTGGTTTAGTTTGTCCAAAAACAGTGCCCCTGTGCGCCCATCAGTCGCACGATGATCTCCGGCGAGCGTCGCCTGCATCACTTTGCGGACACTCAGAGTGTCACCTTCGGCCCATGGTGCATCCATAATACGTCCAAGTCCTACGAGAGCGACTTGTGGAGGATAGATGACGCCAAAGACGCTTTCTACTCCTAAATCACCGAGATTGGTAATGGTTATGGTTTGCTGTGTCATCTCAGTATTGCGCAGTTTTCCATTACGGGTACGTGATATAAGATCGCCCAGTGAATGCATCGTCTCATCAAGTCGCATCTCCTGAGCATTGATGAGGGCAGGAGTTATTAAACCACCTTTTCGCAGAGCGATAGCGATACCAGGGTTAATCGATTCGCTGACATGATGCTCATCATTTTGCCAGAAACCGTTTAAGTCGGGAACTTCTTTGAGTGCACGTACAACTGCCTGTATTAACAAGGCCGCAGGCAAGATTCGCTCTTGAATGTTCCGTTGTGCATTGAATGCTCCGAGCCATTTTAATGCTGGTGTCATGTTGATGGATGTTGAGAGATAGTAGTGGGGTATTTCAGCATTGGAACGGCTCATGGCTCGGGCGATGGCTTGGCGCATACCATCAGTGGTTGCCAATTTCGGGGCTTTTTCAGCAATGGTTTCGATCTGAGCCAAGTGGACACCTCCGGCAGTTGCCAAGCTTGCGATGTCTACACCCATCTCTTTTGCTTTGCGTTTGGCTGCGGGAGAAGCTTTGATCCGTTCGTGCTCAAGAGGAACATCCACAGCCAGAGCTTCCTGTGGTGTGCGAATAAGGGCCAAAGGTGTTCCGATAGCACATTCCGTCTCTTCTTTGACCAAGAGTTTATCGACAATACCCTCTTCAAAAACCTCGATCTCTATGACCCCTTTGCTCGTTTCCACTTCTGCTACGACTTGCCCTTTGGAGACATGATCTCCCTCTTTGACATGCCATTGCATCAGCACTGCGGATTCCATATCGGCGCCCAAGCTGGGCATTATAAATTCACTCATGATTTCTCCATCAGTTTTTTAGCCATCGCCACAATTTTATCGGCTTGCGGAAGGGCGGCATCTTCGAGATGCTTGGGATAAGGCAGAGGTACTTCGAGTGTGCAGACTCTGCCCATCGGGGCATCCAGTTCATAAAAAGCCTGTTCATTGATACGTGCCATGATCTCTGCAGAGATACTTCCCGATTTCCATCCCTCATCAACGATCATCACACGGTGGGTTTTGGCGACCGATTTCATGATAGCTTCATCATCCAAAGGACGAAGCGAACGTAAATCGATCACTTCAGCATCAATACCTTCTGTGAGTAACGTTTTCGCTGCTTCTAGCGATTTGAATAGGCTAATTCCGTAGGTTAAAATGGTCACATCTTTACCGGTTCGCTGTATGCGTGCTTTTCCAATAGCCAAAGAAGGCGCTTGGGGCTCTAGCACCCCTTTGGTATTGTATAGCATCGCATTTTCAAAAATTAATACCGGATTGAGGTCGGAGAGTGCCAAGCCTATCATATCGTGTGCATCTTGCACAGTAGCAGGAGTTAGCACTTTGAGCCCAGGTATATGGGCATACCACCCTTCCAAAGAGTGAGAGTGCTGTGCGGCGAGCTGTTTGCCTCCTCCTGTTGCCATACGTATGACCAGCGGAACATTAAACTGACCGCCGGACATATGAAAAAGGGTCGCTGCATTGTTCATGATCTGATCAAGGGCCAAGAGGCTGAAGTTAACCGTCATGATCTCGACGATGGGACGCATCCCGCCTAATGCAGCACCGATGCCCGCACCGGTAAAGGCCGATTCGGACAAGGGAGTATCAATGACCCTCTGTGGACCAAAGTGTTCTAAAAGTCCCATACTGGCGGCGTAACTTCCACCATAATGACCAACGTCTTCCCCCATCAAAAATACCCGCTCATCGTTTTCCATTACTTCACGCAGTGCCAGGCGCACAGCTTCTCGATACGTGATAATTGAGCTCATTGTGCAACCTCGCTAGAGTAAAGAAATGTTTCCAAATCACCGATGGATTCGAGTGTACCATTTTCGGCAAAATTGACGGCTTCGTCAATGATCTCGGCAATCTCGCTTTCATAGTATCCAACAGCTAGCTCTGGAAAACGCTGCTGTAAAAGTAGCAGAGGATCTTTTTTCTTCCACTCTTCTACTTCTGATTTCTCGCGGTATAGCTCGGCATCGAACATCGAGTGTGCACGGAAACGGTAGGTAAGACATTCGATAAAAACAGGACCGTTACCGGCATGGATTTCAGCAACGGCTTGTTTCGCCACTTCTGCCACCGCAAACACATCCATTCCGTCTATTTGTTGGGAGGTGATCCGATACGATGCCGCCTTCAACGAAATATTGGTTTGTGATTCCGTGAATTCCAGTGCGGTTCCCATCGCATAGCGGTTGTTTTCGCAGACGAAAAGAATGGGCAGATGCCACAAAGCGGCAAGATTCAACGACTCATGAAATTCACCCTCTGCTACAGCACCATCGCCGAAAATACAGACGGTGACACGATTGCGTTTCATCATCTTATCGGAGAGTGCCATCCCAACAGCCAGAGGCAAGGCTCCTGCCACGATAGCGCTGCCGCCGTAAAAGCGTGTCTCTTTATCGAAAAGATGCATAGACCCGCCCCGTCCGCGTGAACAACCCTCTACTTTACCGTACATTTCCGCCATGATGCGGTTGGGATGGACTCCCCGTGCGAGAGCTTGTCCGTGATCACGGTAGGTGGCAAAAATGGCGTCTTCAGGACTTAGTGCATTCATGAGACCTACGGCGATCGCTTCTTCGCCGATGTAGAGATGCAAAAAGCCCCGTATTTTTTCGTGGCTATAGAGCTCTACACATTTTTCTTCAAAACGGCGGATTAACAGCATTTCTCTGTAAAACTTTTGGGCTAAATTCAGATCCATGTCAATCTCCTTTTAATCTTCCAGCGTAGAGATATCACCTTCGGGCAATCCCATCTCACGTGCCTTGAGCAAACGGCGCATAATCTTTCCGCTTCGTGTTTTAGGCAGATTTTGCGTAAACTCTATCTCTTTGGGCGCCACTGCGGCTCCCAGTCTCTTACGCCCAAAGCCTATGAGTTCGCGTCGTAGTTCTTCGGTGGGTTCGAATCCCGCTTTCAAAGAGACAAAGGCTTTGACCAGCTGTCCGATCATCTCATCAGGTTTGCCGATGACGCCTGCTTCTGCAACTGCGGGATGTTCCATCAAACTGCTTTCAACTTCAAACGGTCCCACCATGTGGCCTGAGGTTTTGATGATATCATCAGAACGACCGACAAACCAAAAATATCCGTCTTCGTCTTTATACGCGAGGTCTCCAGAGAGATACCAGCCTCCGATAAAGCACTTGGCATAGCGTTCATCATCGTGGAGATAGTTGCGAAACATCGAAGGCCATCCCGGTTTTAGAGCGAGTTCTCCCTCTTTGCCAGCCTCCGTTACTTCAGTAACGGTGCCATCATCGTTATGACGAAGGATTGTGGCGTCGATTCCCGGGAGAGGGCGTCCCATAGAGCCTGGACGAATTTCTTGTGAAAGGAAATTTGCGATCATGATTCCGCCGGTTTCTGTCTGCCACCAGTTATCATGGATAGCCATTTTGAGTTTGTCTACTCCCCACAGCACAGCTTCGGGATTGAGCGGTTCGCCAACACTTTGTATCAGGCGTAAATGGGAGAGGTCATATTCTTTGCTCGGTTCATTATCCAGTCGCATTAGTCGTCTGATCGCTGTAGGAGCTGTATACCATACGCTTACTTTTTCATTTTGCAGTGTGGTATACCAACGTACTGCATCAAATTCCGATTCATCCACAACATTGGTGATTCCATGCAGCCATGGAGTGATGATTCCATAGGAAGTGCCCGTAACCCATCCAGGATCAGCTGTGCACCAGTAGATATCACTGGGATGGAAATCCAGTACATATTTTCCGCTTGCCCATTGGGTGAACATGGCTTTATGAACATGGACTACCCCTTTTGGCATTCCAGTCGTACCGCTTGTAAAATGGAGAATCGACATATCTTCAGGATCAGTGGGAAGTATTTCGTAGATATCCGATGCATTCTCCATCAGACGCTTCAAGGAACGTACGTGTTCACTTTCGTCTTCTTCGGCATCGATTAAGAGTACGGTTTGAAGTTCCGGAAGCTGATCGAGCAAAGGACGTATTTTTTTCTCAAAGAGAGCTTGCGTCGTGAGAAGGGCTTTAGCATTTCCGCGCTGCATCCGTTGCAAGATAGGTTCGGGTCCGAATTGTGAGAAGAGGGGGCACATGACACTGCGGTTTTTGAGGATACCCATCGCCGCAATATAGAGTTCAGGCAGCCGCGTAGAGAGGGTGAAAATACGATCGCCTTTGGAAAATCCAAGCTCTGCCAGAACATTGGCAAACTTGGAGGTCTCTTTTTTCATATCCGAAAAAGTATAGATCTTTCTCTCACCGCGTTCGCCCAGCCATATCAAAGCGGCTTTATTGCCTAAGAGACCATTCGCATGGCGATCGATGGCTTCATGGGCGATGTTGAGTCCACCTGAGGGAAGGCCATCAAATTGTTCAGCAATCTTTGCCCATGTAAAGGTTTCTCTCTCTTTCTCGTAATCGATTAAAGACGGGCATATTGGCATCGTACTGAGTTCTTTAGGAATCCATTTTTTTTTCATTTTTGGCCTCTCCTCATTTAAAACTTTGTTCTTTAAGGTAGAATCGACGAATGGTTATCATACAATAAAGTATATTCAATATTAGTGATAAAAAAATGAGTTAAAAGAGCTGATTGTGATATCTCAACATATATGGCGTTTTTTTGATACCGGTACACAAACTGCGCAATGGAATATGGCAGTGGATGAAGTACTTTTGGAGAGTTTTAATGAAGGTGACAGACCGATGTTAAGAGTGTATGGGTGGGAAAATGCATTGAGCCTCGGGCGCTTTTCAGCGGTTTCAAAAAATCTCAATTGGGAAAAAATTCAGACCGAAAATATTCCGTGCGTTCGACGTATGAGCGGCGGTGGTATTTTAGTACATGGAGGTGATCTCTCCTACGCTCTCATCATCCCTCACGATTGGCTGAGAGAAAAAGGGATCAAAGAGAGCTACTATTATTTATGCGAGTTTCTCATCACCTTGTACCAAAAGCTAGGGCTTAATGCCCAGTTTGCGACTCATCTACAGCTTCATGAACGCCGATCTGATATTTGTCTTGCCGGAACAGAAGCGTATGATATTGTGATTGATGGAGGAAAAATGGGAGGGAATGCCCAGCGTCATACCCGCCATGCGTTACTTCAACACGGGAGTATCCCTATGCGTATTAATGACTCTTTTTTTAGATCACTTTTTACAGAAGATTCAGGATTGGATCAGGCAGCATCGCTAGAAAAGTTGGGACGTGTGATGACGTATGAAGCACTTTCAAGTTTGGTTCAAGAAGCGTTTTGTGAAACCTTTGATGCAAAACTTGTATCCGATACGCTGAGTTTATCAGAACAACAGCGAGCGCTGGAACTGCAAAAAAATAAATACACGCAAAGCAGGTGGAATGATGATGCATAAACCTCAATGGCTACGTAAAAAGATCACCTTAAGTGCACATGTCTCTATGGAAACATACTTGTCGCAAGGGCGGGTTCATACTATTTGTGAAGAGGCGATGTGCCCTAATATCAGTGAGTGTTTTAGTCAAAATATTGCCACTTTTATGATTTTAGGGACTATTTGCACCCGTGCATGTACGTTTTGTGCTGTCAGCAGAGGGATTCCTTTAGGTTTAAATCCTCATGAACCCCAAAATGTGGCCAATACGGTAAAACATCTAGGATTACGCCATGTGGTCATTACAAGCTCTACGCGTGATGATCTCAGTGATGGAGGAGCGGAGCATTTTTGCAAAACAGTAGAGGCGATCAAGGCGATGGATGAGTCTATACTCGTAGAATTGTTAATACCAGATATGCAAGAAAACCTTTTGGCGCTTGAGCGTATAGCCCATAGCGGTGCTGAAATTGTCGGACATAATCTCGAAACAGTACCGCGGTTGTATCATGTGCGAAAAGGGTCAGATTACGAACGCTCACTGAGTGTACTGAAGAAATTAAGCGCATTGAATCCAAAAATTGCTATCAAAAGCGGCATAATGTTGGGATTTGGTGAACAGGATGATGAAGTAGAAAGTCTCATGCAGGATTTATTGGACGTTGGGTGCCGGTATCTCAGTATCGGGCAGTATCTCTCCCCCTCGCACAGACATGAGAGCGTTATGGAGTATGTACCGCCGGAGCGGTTTGAGTATTTTCACAATCGCGGGATGGAGATGGGATTTACCTATATTAAAAGCTCCCCCTATACCCGTAGCAGCTATATGGCACATGAATATTTGGAGAAAAAATGAAACATTTTGATGCAGTCGTGATTGGAGCAGGTCCTGGAGGATATGAAGCAGCCCTTGAGCTTGGACGTGCGGGATTGAAAACGCTTTTGATTGATAAAAACAAAGAACGTATCGGCGGAACGTGTTTGAACGAGGGGTGTATTCCGACCAAGAATTATCTCCAAAGTGCGGAGTATGCCTCAAAAGTTTCGTATTTTAGTGATTGCGGATTGGCGTTGGAATACAAAGGATTGAATCTGCAACGACTGGCTGAAAAAACCGTAGCACTGAAAAACGAGATTCGATCCGGGGTTGTATGGATGCTGGACCAAGCAGGTGTTGAGATGATGTACGGCTGCGCATCGTTTGTGGATGCTCAGTGCATCGACGTTGCGGGTGAGCAAATAAGATTTGATAAATGCATTATAGCTACGGGTTCGCAAAGTAGGGAAGTCTTAGAATTGCCGCAAAACGGTAAAACAATTATCTCCAGCCGTGAGGTGTTTGATTTGGAACATCTCCCAAAATCGATCGCCATTATCGGAGGGGGTCCTATCGGGTGTGAATTTGCGACGTTTTTTAATGCTTTTGGGGTTGAAGTGACCTTGATAGGGCGCGGTCCTCAGTTGCTTTCGGCCGAAGATGACGATGTTTCTAAAGCTCTGTTAAGAGCATTTAAAAAATCAGGTATACGTGTTTTGACATCATCGAGTGTCCAAAAAGCCGTTGTCAAAGATGACAGTGTCGAGTTGGTGGTCACAGGTGAGACGCAGGAGACATTCCAATGTGACTTGGTACTTTCGGCAATCGGAAGAGATCCGTATACAAAAGAGCTCAATCTTGAAAAGGCAGGAGTGGTGTGCACATCAAAAGGATTTGTTGCGGTGAATGCTGCATTTCAAACGTCACAAAACCATATTTATGCCATCGGAGATTGTATCGATACATTGGCATTTGCCCATACGGCATACGCCGAAGCCAAAATTTCTGCGTATAATATTATCAACAAAGCCCAAACAGCTAATGTTCATATTACTCCCTCCACCATCTATTCACATCCGCAAATCGCAAGCTGCGGAGTGAGAGAGAAAGAGGCGCATGAGCAAGGACGTGGAATTGATGTTAAAAAAGCTTTTTATAAAGCCAATGCAAAGGCAAAAATACTTGGTGATGATTCAGGATTTGCAAAATTGATTGTATGTGCTGATACGGATGTGATTTTAGGTGCTACGATTATAGGAGTTGAAGCGACTGAAATCATTCATGAGATAGTCGTGGCAGTTGAGATGAAGCTCACGTATCATGAGATCAGAGAGATGATTCATGCCCATCCGAGCGTATCGGAAATTGTACGGTATTTGTAAATTTTAACAAGAAGTGTCAATGAACCAATTACTCTTTCTTTCTTTTTTCACTGTTTCTCTATGGGCGATTACCCCAGATGCAATTATCAAAAATGTCGAACATAATCTTCAAAGCGACAGCGGCTACTCCAAGATCACGATGAGCGTCACGACTGCACGAGGTGAGCGGACCATGAAAATGGAGAGCTGGAATCGCGGGCATGAGAAGAGTTTTATCAAAGTGCTTTATCCGCTGCAAGATCGCGGGATCACCTTTTTAAAAGTTGATGCAACTATGTGGCAGTATGTCCCAAAGATCGAGAAGACGATCAAAATTCCCAGTTCCATGATGATGCAAAGCTGGATGGGTAGTGATTTTACCAATGATGATATGGCCAAAGAGAGCTCCATCGTTGATGATTATAATGCACAGCTTACTTCTGTGGATGCCAAAAAATATATTCTGACATTGATTCCCAAACCAGATGCGGCTGTTGTGTGGGGCAAGATAATCATGGAAGTAGCGAAGGAACACTTTGTACCGTTGCGGGCGATCTATTATGATGAAGATGGAGCGCAACAGCGTATTCTGACCTACAGTGAGGTGAAAGTGTACAAAACCCGCTATCTCCCTACGGTAATGACCCTTGTTCCTCAGGATAAAAAAAATAATAAGACAGTGTGACAATGGATGACGTAAATTTTGATGTGCTGATCGATGATTCGCGTTTTACTAAAAATGCACTGACAAGGTTTAGCCAATGATCCTTTTCAAAATAGCGCTGCGGGAGCTGATGAGCCACAAAAAACGCTCCATCGTCACCTTGCTTCTGAGTGCTTTTTCGACGGGACTTTTCATCTTTGTCAATGCCCTAAGTGATGGGAGCCATAATCAGCTCATTCGCTCAAGCGTCGAGATCTATCCAGGGTATATGCAAGTAACGGCTCATGCGTTTGAAGATGACCCAAGTTATGAACATTTGATATTTGATGCAGCGAAGGAAGCGAGTATTTTAAAGAAGGTAGAAGGTGTAAAATTCATTGCGCAGCGTTTTGAGTCGTATGCCCTTTATTCTACCAATGAACAATCTATAGGGGGAATGTTTACCGCGATCGAACCGGAAAATGAAGCCAAAATATCGCGATTCCAACGTTCATTGGTATCGGGTGAGTATTTGAAAAGCAGTGATATAAATGCCATTTATCTGGGTGTTGAACTGGCAAAACGGTTAAAAGTTAGAGTGGGAGACAAGGTTTCGTTTATTGCAACGGGAGCGGATTATTCCTTTGCGGCCGATAATCTGGTCGTCAAGGGGTTGTTTAAAACAAAACTGTACGAATTTGACAACAGTTCAGGTTTTGTCAATAAGCGTTATTTCGATGAGGTGATGCACAGCCATAATATCGCAACCCATATCATGATAAATCCTGTTGATGTAAAACAAATCGATGCGATAACTATCAGAGCGCAAAAGGCTATAGGGGGAGATTTGGAAGTCAAAAACTACAAGAATACCTTAAAAGATTTGATTTTAGCGATGGAAATCGATACGATTTTTGGCTATATCACGTTGGGGATATTTTTCATTGTTATTTTCTTTGTTATCGGAATATTTGCATTTCTCTCTGTGTACGCCCGTATACGCCAAATAGGGATATTACGCGCGATTGGGACGACACCTAGACAGGTGATAGGGATGCTGCTCATCGAAGCACTGATACTGGGGATTTTGAGTGTCGGCGCAGGAGGCGCAGCGGGAGCGTATGCCAGTTATCATTATGAAAAACATCCTATCGAGCTAGCCTCGCTGGTCAATGTGGATGCGCAGGAATATGCCAAACAGTATAACATTGTTGCCGAAACGACGATACCAACCGAATATAATTTGATTAAAATCATATTTGAGATGTTCCTCATGATGTTGCTGAATCTTTTGAGCGTTATCTATCCTATCTTGATGATCAACCGTTTTACTCCTACTGAAGCGATACGCTATGTTTAGTCCTGCTGAAAATCTTTATTTTAAAATGGCACTGCTTTATATCGTCCGTAGAAAAGGACGCGCTGCCCTGATCTCTCTTATGATCGCCATTTCATTGATCGGATTACTGCTGATGGAGGGGATGTATGAGGGGATGATGGTACAAATCACCCAAAATTCGATCAAAACCGGAAGCGGAACTATTTCGATCCAGCACAAAGCCTTTCGTTCGGACAATAATATCAAGTACCATATTCCCGAACCGCAAAAAATTACGGCGATATTGGACAGTGACACACGAATCAAAAGTTACGTACTGCGTGTAAGCCAGCGCGGTCTCATCGCAACGGCTGGCTATTCACAAGGGGTGAATGTTATCGGCGTTGATTTGAGAAAAGAAGCTTCCCATGCACAGCTGAAAAATTTTATGATTAAAGGAACCTACAGTTTTGATAAACGCCAGCGAGGTGCTCTTATCGGCTACCGTTTGGCTAGAAAACTAAAAATCGATATCGGTAAGAAGGTGATCGTCACGATCCAAGATGCGAACAACGAAGTAGTTTCCGTCGCTCTTAAAGTCAACGGAATTGTCAAAACGAACAATATGGCAATCGACAGCAGTGCTTTATTGATGGATATTGACAGATTACGCAGTCTCAATGGTGTATCAGGGGCTACTGAGATTGCAGTCTTATTAAATAATCAAGAGGATGCGATGGCTGTAAAAAATGCTATCAAATCTAAAATAAAAGATGAAAATATTGCTCTTTACACCTATCGAGAGCTTTACCCATCGTTATATGAAGGAGAGGCTATGATGAAGACGTATAACCGTATCAGTTCTGCTTTTATCTTCATCGTGGCAACTTTGGGGATATTTGGTGTTGTTCTCGTATCAGTATTGGAGAGAGTGCGGGAATTTGGAATTATGATGGCAATAGGGACGCCATTTCGTGATATTGCACGGCTTATCATCTATGAATCGTTGGTTATCACGATGAGCGGCTATATTGTGGGTGCACTGATCGGCGGTGGGTTGCTATGGTATTTCAAGCACTATGGATTGGATCTTTCCGGGCTAAGCGATGCCTTTGCTATTTTCGGAATGGATTCGAGTATTCACGCAATCCTTAAACTCGACTACTTTACCAGTGCCTTTTTTAGCGTTTTGCTGGCAACCTTAGCGGCAACGGTTATCCCTATTCGTACTCTCAAAAATCGCAATCCCATCCAATCCATAAACGAGCATATATCATGAATTTTTTAACCATAGAAAATATTATAAAAGTTTTTAACGAAAGATCAGAAAGCCGCAGCAATGCATTGCGCGGTATCGATCTGAACATCGGCAAAGAAGAATTTATTGTCATCTCCGGCCCAAGCGGAAGCGGAAAAACGACGTTGCTGAATATTATCGGCGGATTGGATACCCCTAGTGAAGGGAACGTGGTTTTGGAAGGGACGGAGATTACGGCGCTTAGCGAAAATGATCTGGCACTGTTTCGCAGAGTCAATATCGGGTTTGTCTTTCAAGCGTACAATCTGATTCCCGTTTTGACGGTCAAAGAAAACATTGAGTATGTGATGCATCTCATGGGAATGTCACAAAGCGAATGCGATGCGCGGGTATTGGAAGTGGCCCGTGAGCTCGACATCGATGCGTATTTGAACAAACTGCCGGATCATCTTAGCGGCGGGCAGCAGCAGCGTGTCGCAGTAGCCCGTGCGGTGGCAAGCAAGCCCAAACTGATCCTTGCGGATGAACCTACAGCCAATCTCGATACGGTAAACGGTGAAAAGTTAATGGAGCTGATGCACCGTCTGAATATTGAGGAAAAAGTAACCATAATCTTCTCGTCGCACGATCCGATGGTCATCTCAAAAGCGCGTCGTTCAATCGTACTGCGCGATGGTGAAATCATAGAGGATACGATTCGGTCATGATGAGAGGGGTGGCAATTGCACTTTTTTGGACGTTCATCGCGCATGCCGCGCAATCAGAGATGACCTTTGAAAATAGCAATTTCACGCTATCTTCGCCACTGGATGGGACAGGAAAACAAGCGGTCTATAATGTTAACCGATTCCGTACGACCGAACAGCTTCATGAAGATAACTGGTTTGCAACCGCAATCGGCGATATCAAAAATACGCTGGGAGTGGATACGATAAACAGTACCTCCTTTAAAGCAGCAAGCGTCGTCCGGTCCGACACCACATTTTCAACACAAACAAAGGCTTATGACTATAATGAGGGACAACTGTATGCCCAGCTTTACCGTCTCTATGGAGGGTATTCTGATGAAAAAAACAGGGTTTCTTTGGGTCTGCAAAAGATAAGCATGGGAGTAGGTCGTATCTGGAATCCCACCGATTTATTCAATCCCAAAAATCCGCTTTCCCTTGAACCAGATGAAGTGTACGGTGTAATGGCGCTGTCGTATACTTATTCTCCCAGCAGTTTGAGTCAGATTACTGCCGTTGCTGCCCAAAGGGCAGATCATAGTTTCAAATACGCCGGCAGGATAAAAGGTTACCTCGGATTTGCCGACGCGGCAATCGATGTGGTGAGTGCTAATGATGTGAATATGATCGGATATGAACTGGAAGGGGAATTTCTCCATACAGGCGTAGAACTTCGTTCGGAAGGGGGATGGTTCGATGACAAGCTATTGCATACACAGTTTTTTCAAGGGTTGATAGGGGCCGATTATACATTTGAAAATTCCTTAACGGTCATAGGAGAGTGGCTGCATACGTCCAAAACATTTGATCATGCGTACTTATTACCTATCTCATCCGGTGCTATCCATAATTTAGTAGGTTCCCATGATTACATGGGAATGGGTGTCAATTATCAGTTTGGTCCATTATTGTACGGAATGCTTACCAATATAGTGAGTGTCGATGACGGGAGTTTTTATATTGGGCCCATGGTATCGTATTCACTAGCGGATGATATGAGCGTAGTTCTTGGAAGTATGCTTTACAGTGGCAAGAGCGGCAGCGAATTTGGTGACTTGGGGCAAACCTATTATGTGAACTTAAAAATCACGTTTTGAATACATTTGTAGATTGACATGGTATGATAGCTCACTGTAAAAATAGGAGACAAATTTCGACAGCATTCGCATGAGATCTGTATCATTGTAGAGCCCACCATCGGCAAAACTTCCCTGATTGGGAATGTTTAAACTCTCAATGATTTGATCAACCAAGGAATAGTCAGCTATTTCTTCAAGATATTCTAATAAGTAATTGAATAATAATCCTCTCATTTGATACCTTATAGCTAGTGGATAATTTTTATACACTCAATTGTAATATATTTTTGATAAAATGACGACTATAAGATATTTTAATCATCAATGCTTTCCAACCTAGATTGATAGTTCACTATTTTAGATATATGCATGGTGATAGCTTTCATCAATTTTTTCACATTCTGAGGTATTGTAATGAATATTATTCCGTTTGAAGCAGAGATACCGCAAGGTAAACTCATTTTATCGCGAACTGATCTCAATGGCAAAATCACTTATGCCAATGACACATTCGCACATGTTTGCGGCTATCGGGTGGAAGAGCTGATAGGAAAACCCCATAATATCGTTCGTCATCCCGATATGCCCCGCTCTATTTTTAAACAGATGTGGGACACCCTGCTTGGTGGTAAAGAGTGGCAGGGCATTGTTAAAAACCTTCGAAAAGACGGTGGCTACTATTGGGTAAAAGCCTCAGTTGTCCCACTGTCTGAAAATGGAAGAATTACCGGATTTAAATCGAGCCGAGTCTATGTGCCTCCTCTCAAACGCCAAGAGATGGAAAAAAAGTACGCCATGATTCGCAAAGCTGAAGATGGAGAAATTCCATTTACAATCAATCTTTCACAAACTGAATGGCGTAAAATTCGTGAACATGCGGAAAAAGAAGGTATTACCTACCAAGAAATTGTAAAACAGCTTATCAGCAAACTTTAATATAATAAAGTTAAAATATTTTAATACTTGTATTTTTTGGACTTAATAATGGCTAATAAACAAATAGATTCTTTAGATTATCAAATCCCTATTGATTTTATTCCTCTTAATGTAGCTGTTTATCGATACAGTGGCGATGATTTTGTCTTTGTTGACTTTAACACTATGGCAGAATGAACAGATGGATTACTAAAAGAAGATTTATTAGGTAAAAAACTTTGTGATGTTTTTCCAAGTGTCAAATCATTTGGATTGTACGACGTATTGTTGCGTGTCCATGAAGAAGGGGGACATGAGACATTTTCAGATACCCATTATAAAGATGAGCGTATTGAGGGATGGCGAAAAAATGAGGTTATAAAGCTTCCGAATGGCGATATTATGGCTATGTATGAAGATTTAACAAAAATTAAACAGCTTGAAGAGGAAAACCATAATCATCTGATACAACTTCAAGAAAGTGAAGAAAAATTTAGAATCATTGCTGAAAATACTTTGATGGGAATCTTCATTTATCAGGATTTTTATTCGTATTCTTATGTTAATGATGCTTTGGTATCTCTGACAGGATATAGTAGAGAAGAACTTTACAAGATGAAAATATGGGAAATTGTTGATAAACCGTATCAAGAAAAAGTAAGGGAAATAGCTGAACAAAGGCTTCAGGGAAAACAATTTCCTTATATCTATCAAGATATCAAATTACTGACAAAATCAGGTCAGCTTAAAACAATTCGTGTATCCACTAAAACAATTACCTATAACGGACACTTTGCCGGTATGGGGACGATGATCGATATTACCGATATTAAAGAGACGAAAGCGCAATTAAAAATGCTGGCTCAAGCTATCGAACAAACCGATGATTTAGTCAAAATAATTAATACAAAAGGGCAGATACTTTTTATCAATGACGCGATGGTAACCCATAGCGGCTACCCCCGTTCAGAATTGATTGGGGCACACACCAGTATTTTCAAATCAGGTTTTCATGATACTTCTTTTTATAGCAATCTTTGGAAAACAATCACTTCCGGAAATATTTATAGGGATACGTTTATTAATAAAAACAAAGACGGAACATTTTTCTATGAAGAAGAGACAATTACTCCTATTTTTGATGAAAACGAAAAAATTGCGTATTACGTAGCGACAGGAAAAGACATCTCCAAGCGGGTTGAGTTAGAAAAATTATTGCGTGAATCAGAGATAAATTTTCGTAATATTTTTAATAAATCAAGTGATGGTATCGTTATACATGATCTTGAGGGTAATTTTCTTGAAGTAAACAGTATTATCTGTGATCGTCTTGGATATCGCAAAGATGAGCTGGTCGGAAAAAATCTTACTTTCATCGATACTCCAAAAATGCAGAAAAATATCCCTAAAGCGATTCAATCATTGCAAGAAAACGGTCATGTGATGTTCGAAGGGGAACATCGTAAAAAAGATGGGACGGTACTTCCCGTTGAGATTCATGCAACAAGCATTGACTATATGAATCAACCGGCTGTACTGAGTGTTGTACGAGATATTACGGAACGAAGGCTAAACGAGCAAGCGCTTCACGATGCTGAAGAACTTTATCACACACTGTTTGACCTCTCCCCTGTCGGAATATTGCTAATTGAGTCTGAGACAGGTAAAGCGGTGGAATTTAATAGTATCAGTTATAAAGCGCTTGGTTACACTGCTAATGAATTTGCTGAGATAAGTATCAAAGATTATGAAGTACATGAGACACCAGAAGAGACGACTAAACATATTGAAGCGTTAAAAAAAGGAAATCCAGAAGTATTTGAAACCCAGCATCGAACCAAAAATGGAGAAATCCTAGATGTAGTTGTCAGTGCTCAACTTATTTCGGTAAAAAATACACCCTATATATTTTCTGTCTATCACGATATTACCTCACTCAAGCAATACGAAAGAACACTTAAAACTCTCTCGTTACGCCTCTCTTTAGCGACACAAGCGGCTGCTGTCGGAGTATGGGAATGGGATTTAAAAAGTAATATACTGATATGGGATGATCAGATGCACTTGATCTATGGATTCGAAAATGCAACAGAGGTAGAACCGTATTCAAAGTGGCGAAATGCTGTCGATCCCGATGATATTGATCGTGCAGAAGCTTCACTGCAATGTGCTATGCGCGGGGAAGGAAACTATAGCGCCAAATTTTGGATCACGACACCGCAACAGGAACGCCGTTTTATACAAGCGATGGGGAAAGTGGACCACGATAATGAAGGTAAAGCAGTCCGTATCGTTGGTGTAAATTGGGATATTACCAAACAAAAAGAGTATGAGGAATTTCTAAAGATTTCTAAACAGAAAGCTGAAGAAAGTAAGATATCCCTTGAACAACAAGCTAAAACTTTAGAAGAATACGCATTTTTGGATCCACTTACCCATCTTCCAAATCGTCGAAAACTTGATCAAGTTTTTGATGTAGAGTGGCGTCGTGCATTACGTAACCATGAAGCATTGTCTGTTTGTATGATCGATATTGATTTTTTTAAAGGCTACAATGATTTTCTTGGTCATGATCAAGGAGACATTTGTTTACAGCAAGTCGCTTCAGCTATCAGTAAAAGCAGTTCACGTGCTGGAGACTTAGCAGCACGTTATGGTGGAGAAGAATTTATTGTGCTTCTTCCTCACTGTGATGAGAATAATGCATATCAAAGTGGTGAAAATATTCGTCGATCTGTTGAAGCTTTAGCAATAAAACACCCTGATTCAAAGGTATCATCTGTTGTAACTATTAGTGTAGGATGTGCCACACTTTATCCTTCTGATAAAATATATGTGAAGAAAGACTTGGTCAAATTCGCTGACGAAGCTCTCTACAAAGCAAAGCATAATGGACGTAATAAAGTTAATACCTTCCATTTTAAAGCTAAACCTTGATGTCATTTAATAAGTTTTGTTAAATGAGAGAATACTCCTTTATAGATTGACATGGTATTATAGCTCACTGTAAAAATAGGAGACAAATTTGGAACTCAATAATTTTGTAAAAACGATGATAGTTATTGCCATAGGACTGTTCATTTGGCTTTTTGTTCCATTTTTAAAAAGTTTTTTTGTAGCATTATTACTGGTAACGGCATTTACACCTATACATCTATTGTTTGAAAACAAGCTCAAAAAATATCCGAAAATATCAGCATATGCTTCACTTCTTACCGCAAGCGCAACAACATTTCTACTGATTATCATTCTTTTTGTTCCTATCCTTTTCTTTGTTTACTACATTGTCGCTCACCCAACAGAGCTTTATGCTATGGGAGAAACTTTCTATAAACAAGGCGTTCATGTGCTTTCGCTTGCTCCTGGTTCCATAAGCTGGCTTGAAAAACCTTTCTTGATTCTCAACCAAAAAGTTGTTGAAAATCAAGAAAAAATACTCTCGGCCGCTGCTTTGAATCTTGGAAGTGAACTGCTTGCATTTATGGGAGCAATGGGAAATATGGTGATGATTATTATCTTTTTCTTTTTTCTTTCGTGGTATCGACGTGATCTCACACTTGCTATTACTCCGGTTATTCCTATAAAGCGTTCTGTCCGTTTGGAGTTTGTGCTGGATATGATTTCCACCACATCAACGGGGTTTTATACACTTATTGGTGTTGCGATTGCTCAAGGGCTGGCATTTGGGATTTTTATCAGTTTTTTTGACAAGTATGATCCGCTTTTACTGGGGCTTATGATCGCGGTAACGTCGGTCATTCCAATTGTGGGAACGGCGTTAATATGGATACCCATTACGCTCAATGAATTTTTTAACGGGCACAGTGTTAATGCTTTGATTATTTTCATCTACTCGTGGGCTATGCTTTCCTTTTTTATCGATAACATCGTACGTCTTATTATCTTGCAACAACTCAACCATCTGTTGAGCCGAGGACGACAACCAATTAATGACTTTTTAATTTTCTTTGCTATTATCGCGGGGTTGGCAACATTTGGATTTTGGGGATTTATTTTAGGGCCTGCGATTGTGGCATTCGTCGTAACACTCTTACGAATGTTGCGACGCAATCACGTGGCAAAGTAGTTATTTTACGAGTATTGTCATTGTGAGTGCTAACGCGGCAATCTTTATGAAAAACGGTATTATGCTTTTAGTGCGCGCACTTCTTCACGAAGACGATTGAGCTCTTCGGTAATAGCAGCGATTTCATCCGCTTGTTCAGCAGTATCATCACTGTGGGTATAGCGCCCAATAGTTGATTGGAAACTACTGGTCAGCTGATCGAGCTTCCCTTTTGCATTTTCAATAAGTGCATTGTGATCGATATTTAGATTTCCTTCAAGTTCTTGAATCTTATCGATAATATCATCTTGGTGTTTGATAGCATAATACGTTGCTACGCCACCAAGTACAGCTCCGAGTAAAAGGGTTAATCCGTTGTTTTGATTCATAATCTGATCCTTTAGGTTAGTTAGGTTTCTTTTTTAAAAGTTGGGATAATGCTCCGATAAGGAGCGAGCCGATGGTCACTTTGGCAATACCGTTAGAAGCTTTGACTGCCAGCTCTTTAGTTTGGGTATGTAAAAAATCGAGCATATCATGCGCTTCATGCAATGCTTCCATCGCTTTTTGAGTTAAGTTGCGCGTTTCACCTTTGAGTTGAATGATCAGCTCATTGATTTCATGCAATGTCAATGCTGCTTTGGCAGAGACAAGACTGAACTCACTTTGGACTTGCCCCATAAATTCGTGTACACGCTTCATCGTCTTAAGTGTTTGCAGTCCAATCACGATAATAACCGTCGTAATAAAAATCATACAAACAGCTATAACACCTACAAAAACAGTCATCCATTCAGCACTCATCATACACTCCAAAATAGGTAGTTATACACATAGTAACAAAAGATTTCTTAAGTGTCACCCTCATTGGTATGATTATGATAAAATCACACACTAAAACAACAAAAAAGGATTTTGATGAAATATTTCTCTTACTTTATTCTCATTATTATGGCACTTATAAGCGGATGCGCTGCTCCTGAACATACTATGAATGTTCCTAAATCTGCATTGGATGGTGACTGGAAATCTACTACCTCAAAAGCAACCGTCCGGTTTGAGAAGGGAAAAATAAGCGGAAATGACGGCTGTAATCAGTTTGTCGGGAGCTACGTAGCCGAAGGAAATTCCCTTAGTGTATCGGACAAGATGATGTCAACGATGATGGCATGTCCGGCTATGGAAAACACTGCTGCCTTTAAAGATGCGTTGCA
>JAYVLH010000080.1:0-15455 GCA_043759555.1 Sulfuricurvum sp.
TCGTTTATTGTATCTAGGTCTTGATTTGAACCAAATTTGAAACAAAAAAAATCAACTAATTTTTTAGGGGTATTCCTTTAAGATGCGAATTCGCCTAATAAAGTTCATTAGCCATACTTGTATTACTCGCAGTCAAAACATGAATGCCATGATTACGAATGAACAATGCATTATCTTCACGATCTTGCTGATCATTATCTATGTACAAAAGAGTTAATTTTAGAGACATAAACATGGATATGCCACTCCTTCATCTTCCGAAAATACAATTTATAACTTACTATATAATATCGTATAGCAACATTATTTAGAGCTTGTATATTAACACTAAATAATGAGAATTTAATGAAATGTAAATCGTTATCGCAGCTTTTAGAATCTAATCAAAGAAACCATTCTCTCGACAAAAGATATCCTGCCGCTATTCCAAATGCCAATCCCACCATGTACGGAAGTAATTGCATGAGATGATTGTTTTGCAATCCTAAGAAACCTAAGACCAAAAAAGCATATGGAAGTAAACGATAGACAGAAACCCATGCTGCACCATTTTTTACAGTATTTTTTACTACTTGATGCTTTTGACGCACCTTTTCTTCTTTTATCATAGCTTTTATATCATCTACTTCACTTTTACGTTCTTCTTCGTACAAATCATACGGATCGTCCATCATGTCTATCACGTCTTTATTGTCTTCGATATCTACATTCTGGGTACGGGCCTGAATCATATTTCTATACGCATACAATGACCCCATCGTAATCAATGAACCCGAGAGCAAAGCAACCTCAAAACTCACAAAGAATGCCTTAGAAATAAAAAGTAATAAAGCAATTATTACTTGTAAAAAGATAAGGATAAAAAATGTTTTTTTAATCTTCGTCATCTTCATCCTTGCCGATTGTTTGTCCCATATTGTAGCGAGGGTCTTTTGCTAATTTTTCAAACTCTTTGTATTGCTTGCTGTATGCTTTATAAATATTTAAAAATGCTGCAGCAAGGCCGATGGCAACACCCACCCATAATAACCACGTTATTCCCGTGAGTTTTTTAAGTCCTAATCCAATTCCTACACCTATTAAGACAGCAACTACCATAGATATACCAAGAGAAAGTGTCTCAGCTCCTTCGATGATAGGTTTGATACGCGGTTTGTGTTCTTCTGTTTCCATTATTTAAGTTCCTCAAAAATCTTTTCAGCAGCGGCAATCGTCTCTTCTATCATCGTATCTGTTGTTGCGGTAGAAATAAATCCTGTTTCAAACTGCGAACACGCAAAATAAAATCCTGCATCGAGCATGGCTGCATGAAAACTAGCAAATCGAGATGTATCACTGGTCAAAGCATCTGCAAAATTATTGACCTCTTTATCACAAAAGAAAAATCCAAACATCGATCCTCGCACGTCTGTTTGCAATCCGATGTTATTTTTTTGTGCGGCATTTGCAAAACCTTCCATCAGGCGTTTTGCGCGTGTTTCGAGGATACCGTAGAGACGACCATTGGCTTTTAACTTTCCAACGGATGCCAATCCTGCCGCCATTGCTACTGGATTACCGCTAAGTGTTCCTGCCTGATACACCCCACCCTCTGGTGAAAGCATAGCCATTATGTCACGACGGCCGCCAAAAGCACCTACGGGCATACCTCCGCCGATAACTTTGCCCAGAGTCACCAAATCAGGTTTTGTCCCCGTCATACTCTCCGCTCCATGCAAACATGCACGAAATCCGCTCATTACCTCATCAAAAATCAGCAATGTGCCATGTTCATCGCATATTGATCGTAATTGCGCTAAAAACTCTTTATTTGCAGGAACAAGCCCCATATTACCAGCAATTGGCTCGATAATGATACAGGCAATCCCAGGACTGTCAGTAAAACATTGACGTACACTCTCAATATTGTTATAGTCTGCCAATAATGTGTGTTTAGTAAAATCAGCCGGAACTCCCGGAGAGCTTGGCGTTCCAAATGTAGCAGCACCCGAACCTGCTTGGACAAGAAGCGCGTCACTGTGACCGTGGTAACATCCGGTAAATTTAACAATATCATCACGGTTAGTAAATCCGCGAGCCAAACGAATAGCACTCATTACTGCTTCTGTTCCGCTACTCACAAAACGAATTTTTTCTATCGAATCATAAATAGAGATAATAAGCTCTGCCAACTCACTTTCTCCCTGCGTAGGTGCACCAAAACTAAGACCATGTTTTACCGCGTCAATAACCGCATTTTCGATGCTTTCATCACGATGACCAAAAATCAACGGTCCCCAGCTTTGAACATAGTCAACATAGCGATTGTCATCAATATCAATCAGATATCCACCCTCCCCGCGTGCGATAAACAAAGGAGTTCCTCCCACACTTTTAAATGCACGAACGGGCGAGTTTACACCACCTGGGATAAGCTCTTGAGCTCTTATAAATGCTTCTTTTGAATGTTCTATAGTCATTAAAAAATATCCTTGCAAGTTAGTGCAGATATTATAACCATACGTCTATTAACCTCTGATTTGTTTTTTGCTAAAACGATTTGGCTATAATTCTCTCAATTAAGATTTATCATTTGGAAATTCATTGAAACGACGCAGTAATTCTTTTTCTTTTTATGCATTTATTATTGCCCTTTTAGTACATCTTGTTGTTGTCCTATTGTTGGTATTTATTAATAAAATATCCCCTGCTGAACCACCGATAAAAGAAGAAAAAGCTGCCGAGTCACGGTTCAAAGTTTCTCTTAAAGAGCGACCAAAATTACCTAAAGAAGCCCTGGTCAAAAATACCATTCCAAAACCCACAAAAGCACGACCGATGCCAAAAGGCGAACAACTTAAAAAACAAACTCCCCATACTAAACCCATAATAGAGAAAACTAAAAGTGCACCGGTTCAGCAACCAGAACCTCAAAAACAAGAGCCAAAACCTGCTCCAAGTGAACCCAAAAAAGCCTTTGAACATCATGTGGCTAAAGAAGTTGCAACAATTGATCATACACCCAAACCAAAAGGACTCTATGACATCCTTTCTCAAGCTGATAGCCCAGCCAGTCCTTCATCCGGTTCTTCGGTTAAAATAAGTGATAACATTCAAAAGCTTTATGGAGATAAATTTGGGCAACTCTCTGAAGGGGAACAAAAATACATTCTCGATAATCAAGAAGTAATGCGACGAATCACCCAAGCTACCCTCGATCGATACGGTAGATCACGAATCCCTGATAATTTGCGTGCAGACGAAACCAATATGATTGAATTTTACCTACATCCTGATGGAAGTATCTCTGATCTTCGTTTTCTAAAGAATAGCCGATATTCTATTTTAGACGATACAACCAAAGAGACTATCGAAATTGCGTACGCCAAGTACCCTCGCCCAGCACAAAAGACCTATATACGTTATCGTGTTTGGTACAATCTAAACTAAACTGTTTAATACAGCCAACGCGCCTTTATAAACAGGCTCATCAATAAACCCATACTGCTCATCCACAAATCCTGAAAATCCCTGTGCATGATGTTCATCAAAAAGTTTTACAATTGCCAAAGCCCGTTTGATTTCTATTTCACTGTGGCCGAAAAATTTATGTATTAATTCGACCTGAGCCGGAGCAATACACCCTTTTGCATCAAAGCCCATTGTCTTTTCCAGTTCTAGCCAATCGTGTAATCCCTGTTCATTTTTATAATCTTGATAAACAAATGAAACAGGCTTAACACCGCATGCCCTTGTTGTAAGTAAAAAATGGGAAAGTAGCGTATGTACCGTAGGATTATTGGGAGTTAATAAACTTTGCGAGAGTCCTAAATCAGCAAATAAATCTAAGACTCCGAGATAATAGGCTTTAATGCGCGGATGTATAGCAAGTGTACCTAATGCCAGCCATGCTTCTTTAGTCTCGATAGAAAGATGTACTTCAATGTTTTCATCGATAAGCTCCAAGGCACGCTTAACATCATCGCAACTGCGAATTTTCGGAATACGAATCGCATCCGGCATAAATGGATTCAAATATAGAATATCGTCAGCTCCACCCTCATCCAACGCATTAACACGTACGACCAATTTTTTATCACACACAGGGTTACTTGCAAGTGCAAGTGCACATAAGACAAGAGCGTATGGCTTTTGCTGAGCACTCACACCGTCTTCGAGATTTAACATCAAACACTGGGCATTCAATGTTGGTATTTTATTCAGATGCTTAAGATTATGTGCTGAGATCATCATAGCACTTTTAAAGGAGAGGGAAGAATTTTGTACACGTATCACGGGGACAGCAAGTCTCTTTAACGCATCTAAATTTTTGGTTTCTAAAAAATCATTTAACTTTTTGGTTTCTAAAAAATCATTTAACTTTTTTATATTCTTTAGCGGCACGGCGAAATTCCTCACGATGGAGATAATAATAAAGGGTTTGGATTTCAATATCGGTTAGATAGTAACGAGGCATACCGGTAATTTGATTGCTCACATGATCATAAAACTGCGTAAAAGCAAGTTTATTGATCGGTTTGCCCTCAAAAACTTTATCTTCGCCTTTGTCTTTATAACGGGCTATTAACTTGCCTTCACCTGATTCGCCATGACATTGCTGACAGCCAATTCCTCGAGGATTATGATAGAGACTTGCGGCATATTCTTCTTTGGTGATAAATGATGTTCCAGCGTAAATTTGAACACTGATACACAAAGCCAACAGTACTCTCAATTGCCACCCCTAAACCGTTTGTTATTTAATTATCGGTATCATACCCAAAAACTATTTTACGGTGACTAAATGCAGATTCTAGATGGTAAAACCCTTGCAAAAAAAATCGAAGAACGGGTTTCGGCTGAAGCCAAAGAATTCAAAAAAGAAACAGGACGTGTACCCGGATTAGCAGTAATCCTAGTAGGTCACGATCCGGCGAGTCAGGCATATGTCGGAATGAAGAAAAAAGCATGTGACCGTGCCGGATTTTACTCCGTAACACATGAAATGCCAGATGACATCTCTCAAGATGCTATTATTAAAACCATTGAAATGATGAACCAAAATCCTAATATTGACGGTATTTTGATTCAGCTTCCGCTTCCAAGCCATATTGATACGACTAAAATTCTTGAAGTTGTTTCTCCATCCAAAGATGTTGATGGCTTTCATCCCTACAATGTTGGACGTCTAGCTACTGGATTAGACGGTTTTGTTCCGTGTACTCCATTGGGTGTTATGGAGCTTTTACGCGAATACAATATTGATCCCAAGGGAAAGGATGCAGTGATTGTAGGAGCATCCAATATCGTAGGAAAACCGATGGCTGCACTCCTGCTCAATGCCGATGCAACCATTACGATTACCCATATTCATACCAAAGATTTAAAAGCCCATACCCTTCAAGCAGATATACTTCTCGTAGGTGCAGGAGTCATTAATTTGATCAAAGAAGATATGGTGGCTGAAGATACGATTGTCATTGATATCGGTATTAACCGTACCGCTGATGGTCGGCTGACAGGAGATGTAGATTACGATGCGGTCGCACCAAAAACATCCTACATAACCCCAGTACCAGGAGGAGTAGGACCAATGACTATTAGCATGCTCCTTTCCAATACTCTCAAAGCAGCAAAAAATCACGGAGATGTACTTTAAATGAAGAAAAAAATATTCAATGCAGCACACAGCGCCTATCGTTTCTCCAACTCATGGACGGGGACAGTCATTATCGTTCTTTTTGTCATCTTTTTTATCGCTCAAGCGTTTAAAATCCCTAGCGGTTCTATGAAAGATTCACTCCTCATAGGCGATCATCTGTTTGCCAAAAAATTTGCTTACGGTATATCAACACCCCATATTCCTTTTCTTGAGATTCCTCTAATTCCGGGGACAGACGGTCATATTGTAAATGGAGATACTCCTAAACGAGGTGACATCGTAATTTTTAGATACCCAAATGACACTAAAATGCATTACGTCAAACGTTGTGTAGCATTGCCAGGCGATGAGTTATTTGTTGCTGATAAAATTCTCTATCTTCACCCGCATGAAGGGAACGAATACATCAAAAAAGCATTTTCAAACTATGAACAAATTGATATAGACGGCCAACTTTGGGTAAAAGATCCATACACAAAAGAGCACGAAGGTATTCATCACGATGATCATATTGTTGACAATGGGATGTATCCGCCGGAAATTTTCAATACAGGTCACATAATTGTTCCAGAAAAAGAATACTTTATGATGGGTGACAATCGTGACCATTCAAATGACAGCCGCTTTTGGGGTGCCGTTCCTTACGGTTTAGTTGAGGGGACACCGTGGTTTGTCTATTTTAGCATTGATGACAACTATAAAGTACGATGGGATCGCATCGGAAAAACACCTAGCGATTTAGAGCAAGGCGGTATATTAAAACGCGCACAAGATCAACGTATTATTGAAGACGATCACGACAATGAACTCAATTAATTTTACCGGAATCTTCGCATCCATCATCGCTCTTCTAATAGCGATTATCGGGCATGAGATTATGCACGGTTGGATTGCTTATAAATACGGTGATAACACCGCTAAAAGCATGGGACGCCTTAGCATCAATCCTCTCGTTCATATTGATCCTTTTGGCTCAATCATGGTTCCTTTGATGACCTATTTTATCCCTATGCTATTGGGCGCATCCAGCGGATTTTTATTTGGCTGGGCAAAACCGGTTCCTGTCAATATGCAAACCGTCATTCGTAAAGGTGGTTACAGTGCAGCAATGCAAGTGAGTCTAGGGGGAATAGCCTATAATCTTTTCCTGGCAACACTGTTTTCCGTTATTCTTACCAATATCTATACACCAGATAACAGAGAGAGCTTTCTTATTGCGCTTACGTGGTCACTAGTGCAAATCAATGTTGTACTGGCAGTGTTAAATCTCCTTCCCATTCCAGGATTTGATGGAGCCCATTTTTTAAGCTATCTTAGTTTGAAATTTAAAATTTATAAACTCGCAGAGTTCTTGGCTAAAGCTGAACCGTATGGGATGATTGTTATCATCATCATACTCGTTACCCCACTAAAAATTCCCCTTTTGGTGTGGCCAATTCAAACCCTATTGAAATTACTACTTAATTAAGGAAGAAAATGAAATTTTACATCGCAACTGACCATGCCGGTCTTGAAATGAAAAACTTTACCGTTGAGCTGTTAAAGTCCAAAGGTCATAATGTAATAGATCTTGGTCCCTTTACTGCTGACCGTGTTGATTATCCTGATTATGCAGTCAAAGTGTGTGAAAACGTCCTTAATGATTTAGATACTCATGGGATATTGATTTGTGGTTCAGGAATCGGAATGTCGATGGCGGCAAACCGGTTTAGTGGTATTCGTGCTGCATTATGTCACGATGCGTATACCGCAACCGTTGCTCGCGGGCACAACGACGCCAACGTTCTATGCTTTGGTGAACGTATTATCGGCAAAGGTGTTGCTGAATCTGTCTTGGATGCATGGATCGCAGGAGTTTTCGAAGGCGGCCGTCATTGTGGCCGTGTAGAAAAAATTGAAGCTATAGAGGGATAAGGTATGTTTTTTGAATGGTCACTTCTCACTGTTGTCACAATAGGAGCTCTTTTTTTCTTAGTCAAGATGTTTTATTTTCGAAGTATTACGGTCAAAGAACAACGCTCCAGTGAAATGATGAAGTTAACCCTGAAAGAAGCAGAAATTTTGATTCGAAAATATCAAATCCAGCTTCAACGAGCACTTGGAAATGTTGATATACTGAGTGAAGAGCTCAATAATTTACGTAACGAAGTCAAAATGCTTAAGCAGCGTAATTCAAAACACCGTCTCGACACGGAACGTCTTCAAGGAAAAATTCGAGAGCTTGAAGGGCGTATAGACGCCCTGATCTAATTGGCTGCGCAATCTCCTATGGCACTTAACCGAGGCAGAAAACTAAAAAAGGAATATTATGCTACTAACGACAGAAGAAAAAACTATTTTAAATAATTCTATTCGCAATATTCCCGATTTTCCAAAACCTGGGATTATCTTTAAAGACATAACTACTCTTCTGGCGGATAAAGAAGCTTTTGCTTTGCTCATGAAACATCTTTGTGAACGGTACAGTTCTTATGATCTAACCCACATTGCCGGTATTGATGCCCGTGGTTTTATTTTTGGTGCTGCACTTGCTCAAATGCTCGGTCTTGGTTTCGTCCCTATACGAAAAAAAGGGAAGCTTCCTTACACCACTGTTTCTGAAAAATACTCACTGGAATACGGTTTTGATGAAGTCGAAATCCATATCGATGCATTTTCCCCTGTTAAAGCTCCTCAAGTTTTATTAATCGATGATTTAATTGCAACTGGAGGAACTGCATTTGCAGCGGCAAATCTTATTAACAAAGTAGGTGCCAACTGTGTAGAAGCCTGTTTCATTATGGGACTGGATTTCCTAGACGGCCAATCAAAACTGAAAACCTTAACCCCTGTTTATACTGTCATTGGAGTCGATTAATGTATATCCCTAAACCCTCACAATTTGACCCAGTTGATGGGCATTTTGGCATTTTTGGCGGACGCTATGTCCCTGAGACACTTATGCCAGCCCTGCTCGAACTCGAACAAGCCTATAATGATATTCGTTTTGATAAAACATTTTGGAGTGAAGTAGATGGTTATCTGACCGATTATGTCGGACGACCTAGTCCTTTATACTATGCTGCAAATCTTTCTGAAGAACTGGGTGCCAAAATCTATCTAAAACGGGAAGATTTAAATCACACAGGGGCACACAAGGTCAATAATGTCATTGCTCAAGGGCTCATGGCAAAACGATTGGGTAAGAAAAAAGTCATCGCGGAAACAGGAGCAGGACAGCATGGTGTTGCTACGGCTACAATTGCTGCATTGCTAGGACTAGAGTGTGAAGTATTCATGGGAGCTAAAGACGTAGCGAGACAAGAACTCAACGTTTTTCGTATGAAACTTTTGGGTGCCAAAGTCCATGCTGTTGAAAGTGGTTCTAAAACCCTAAAAGATGCCATGAACGATGCAATACGTCATTGGGTTACCCATGCTCGTGATACGTTTTATATTATCGGTACAGTAGCAGGTCCTCACCCCTACCCTATGATGGTGCGTGATTTCCAAGCGATTATCGGATGTGAAGCTCGTGCGCAAATTCTTGAAAAAGAAAACCGTCTTCCTGATTACGTCATTGCCTGTATTGGTGGAGGGAGCAATGCTATCGGAACGTTTCAGCACTTTTTAGAAGACAAAGAGGTTCGCTGTATTGGTATCGAAGCAGGTGGACTTGGGATAGAAACCGATAAACACGGATGTTCGCTTGAAAAAGGACGTCCTGGTGTATTACACGGTCAAATGAGCTATCTTTTGCAAGATGAAGATGGACAAGTCCTAGAAGCTCATTCGATATCTGCGGGATTGGACTACCCTGGAATCGGACCCGAACATGCATTTCACAAAGAGAATAACACCGTAAGTTATGACAATATTACAGATCAAGAAGCGCTTGATGCATTCGTATGGCTCAGTCGTGCTGAGGGAATAATCCCTGCCTTTGAAAGTTCTCATGCTGTAGCATATTTGAAAAAAATGACTGACATTAAAGACAAACTTATCATCGTTAACATTTCCGGTCGCGGCGACAAAGATATGATGCAAGCCAAACAAATTTTAAATTTCGATAACTAAGGATTACATGATGGAGCAACTCTTTATCGAATGGTTAAAAGAATACGGCTATATTGTCTTATTTGGTTGGAGTATATTGGAGGGAGAGCTCGGTCTCGTAATGGCTGGGATTATGTCGCATACGGACGATATGAATCTCTTTATTGCAATTATAGTAGGTGCTTTTGGAGGGTTTGTCGGAGATCAAATTTATTTTTATATTGGTAGGTTTAACAAAAGATATATTCATGACAAACTTCGCTCCCAACGACGCAAATTTGCTATCGCTCATTTATTGCTTAAAAAATACGGATGGCCATTAATTTTTGTGCAGCGCTATATGTATGGCATGCGTACGGTTATTCCATTGGCAATAGGTCTTACCAAGTATTCGGGGAAAAAATTTGCATTTATTAACTTTATCAGTGCACTTTTTTGGTCATCTATGACTATTATCCCTGCTTTTTATTATGGAGAGCAGTTGTTGAATCTACTCGCATGGATTAAACAGCACTGGTATTTTGCGATTCCATTTGCGTTGAGTATTATTGGTGCTATTAGCTTTATATTTAATCGCATAGAAAAAAACTTATTGGAGAAACGCCGTGACCGCAACACTTTATAATCAATCTTTATCGTCAATCAATGCCGATTTGACATTAGAATTTATCACGCCTAAAGAACTCGAAGTTCATCCGCACCGTGACTTATTAGCACAAGCTGGATTTAAGGCTGAAAGCGAACAGCTTTGTACGCTGCATGAACATCGTCTTTTGGTATGTGCATTGGACGAACAATCAGCTGAAGCCTACCGTATTGCCATGACTTCGGCCCTTAAAACATCCATGAACTATGGCTATACATCGATCAAGGTGTCAACACCCCAAGAGAATTATTTCAGTGCATTGCTGGATGGCGTTTTATTAGGAAGCTACAAGTTTGATTCGTATAAATCAAAGCCAAAAGCATCCACTCTTTTAGAAGTAATCTTTGCTCATAAATCAACTGATAATTTTCATATTTTTCAGTCTATCTATGACAAAACAACCGTCATTGCCAAAGCGACTAATTTTGTTCGTGATTTGGTCAATCAAACACCATACGATATGACACCTCAGGCTATGGCACTGGTCGCACAAACATTAGCAGATAAGAACAATCTAGAGTGTACTATTCTCGATGTTAATGGCTTGCAAGAAGAAAAAATGGAAGCAATGATCGCAGTAGGTCGTGCATCCGTAAATTCTCCGCGACTCATCCATTTGAGCTACAAACCAAATAATCCGAAAAAAATAATTACCTTAGTCGGTAAAGGTCTTACTTACGACAGCGGTGGACTTAGCCTCAAAGCAGCCGCTTCAATGGTAACAATGAAGATGGATAAAGCAGGCGGATGTGCTGTTATGGGAATGATAAAAGCCATAAGTGAACTGAAGTTAGATATCGAGGTTCATGCATTTGTTGGTGCCGTTGAAAATATGATTGGTGGAGATGCCTATAAACCGGACGATGTCTTGTGTGCAAAAAATGGAAAAACCATCGAAGTACGCAATACCGATGCTGAAGGGCGATTAGTCCTTGCAGATGTTCTAGGCTATGCTCAAGAAAAAATAAAAAGCGATTTTATCTTCGATTATGCTACCCTTACCGGAGCGTGCATGGTTGCACTTGGACCATACACAACCGGTGTTATGGGTCATAATGAAGAACTCAAACAGTCATGGCTCAACGCCGCCAGAGAAAGCGGAGAATACTGCGGTATTTTACCTTTCAACAAACACCTTAAAAAGCTCATCAAAAGTGAACTTGCCGATGTGTGTAATGTCTCATCAAAGCCTTACGGAGGGGCGATTACAGCCGCCCTCTTTCTCGATAACTTCATTGATGACGATATGAAAGAAAAATGGGTTCATTTCGACATTGCAGGTTCTGCTTATACTGAAAGTGCATGGGATGTCCATACCTATGGCGGAACAGGTGCGGGTGTTCGTATGACATTAGAGTGGCTATTAAAATTAAGTAAAGAAGGACAATATTAAATGGGATTATCAATCGGACTTGTAGGATTACCAAACGTCGGAAAATCGACAACTTTTAACGCACTAACCAAAGCACAGAATGCAGAAGCTGCAAACTATCCATTTTGTACCATTGAACCTAATAAGGCAACAGTGCCTGTTCCCGATAAACGCTTAGATGCATTGGCAAAGATCGTAAACCCTGAACGAATACAATATTCAACGCTTGATTTTGTTGATATTGCAGGTCTTGTAAAAGGGGCTAGCAAAGGTGAAGGATTGGGAAATAAATTTCTTTCCAATATTCGTGAAACTGAAGTTATTTTACAAATTGTGCGTTGTTTTGAAGATGACAATATTGTCCATACCGAAGGGCGTATTGACCCATTGAGTGATGTTGAAATCATCGAAAGCGAATTGATTTTAGCAGATATCGAAGTTCTCACTAACCGTATTGAACGTCTCAAAAAACAAGCAAAAAATGAAAAAGATGCTGTCGCTTTGCTCGCATTTGCAGAAGAACTCGCTGAATTTTTGGGTGAAGGAAATCTGGCACGCAATTTTCCAAAAGCTGACAGTGAAATGTTTGAACAGCTCAATCGTGAAGTGCGTCTTTTAAGTGCCAAAGAGATTATGTACGGAGCAAACGTTGACGAAGATGGACTGGTAGAAGACAATGCATTTGTCATTGCACTCAAAGATCATGCCGCAAAAACAGGGTGTGAAGTCATTAAGCTTTGCGCAAAAATAGAAGAAGAACTCGTAGAACTTGAAGATGATGAAAGAGACGAATTTTTACGTGATTTAGGTGTTGAAGAATCAGGCTTAGAACAAATTATTCGTAAAGGGTTTGATAAACTCGGTCTCATGAGCTATTTCACTGCCGGAGTCAAAGAAGTACGCGCATGGACAATCCGTAAAAACTCGACAGCACCTAAAGCAGCCGCTGCTATTCATAACGATTTTGAAAAAGGATTTATCCGTGCAGAAGTCATTGCATATAAGGATTTTGTCGAATGCGGCGGAGAAGCAAAATCCAAAGAAGCGGGTAAAATGCGCTTAGAGGGAAAAGAGTACATCGTCCAAGACGGCGATATCATGCATTTTAGATTTAACGTCTAAGCCCTTATAGGAGCTTAGCGATAGTTTGACAATAGCGGACGCTATCGCCAACTGCCAGATTTGAGGTTACCATTCCATGTTCAGCTAAAAAGATGATAGTTGAACCCATTTGAAAGCACCCTAGATCATCCCCCTTTTGTAGATGAAGATTTTTATACTCATAGGTACCGCCCGAACCTGTATTGGTTTGTATGCGAGGCTCAAAACTCACTTCCATTTTCCCTACGTTTAAAGCACCTACCAGCACCAGATAAAAAAGCTTGCCGTTCGCGCTGATACATTCCAATACCACACGTTCATTTTCAATAAATAAATTCACTTTTCGCTTTAATGTCGGAATATTAACAGGAAACAGTTTACCTGCAATATGAACAGCTTTTGTCACTTGCATATCCAAAGGAACATGATAACGGTGATAATCACGCGGTGAAAGATAAAAATTGATATAGTCTCCATTGTGGAGTTTATTTTTATTGGCATCATCAATATTTTCACCCAAAAAATCATCTACACTATAACGCATTCCTTTGATTTGCAATGCCGTATTACCAACCATTACACCCGTATCCGTCACCAATGAATCACACGGACTGATCATATCGTTAGCATCCGTTGAAAAAGTTCTCGGAACGTTTAAATGACGGGTAAAAAGGGCATTAAGTGTATTATAAGATTCAGGAGCATTAAACTCACTCATATCCAATCCCATCATCGAAACATACGCACGATTAATACGATTTTGAAGCAACTTAGAATGCTCTCTAGAAGCAAATTTACCAAAAATTCTTGACAAAGAAGAGGTCACATGTTGCTTCATTCTTCCTCCTGACTTTCATCATTTTGAATTTGTCTTTTGGCAATTTCTTCGATTAATACCGTAGCGTAGCACCCTTTTGGGAGAGTAAAATGCAGCTCAAACCATGCCTCATTCTCTTTATACTCTCCCTCAACTTCTTCTGGATAAATCCACCCGTAACGGCGTGCTCCATCGATACCTTTTTCGATAGTATCAAACTCTTCTTCGATTGACCGAGCAAAGCCCTCGGCTCTCGTGGCACGTTTACCGCTTAGCAATCCGCTAACAGAGATATCGTGTTTGTTAAATCGTTCAATCTCTTCTTCGCTTTCATAATGGAAAAGTTTCCCATAAGGATAATGCATCATCACATCACCGTGAATAAGTTTAAAAGGGTGTTTTTGAGATTTCATCAGCTCTAATTCTTCTTTTGGAAGATCGATGACGCTGTTTAATTCTTCAATAGTGAAGCCATCAACCATTTTAGAAATTTGAATACGGCGGCTCAACCATGAATTAAAAAGATAGCTTTGATATGAATTAATATAGAATTGATTGAGTTTTCTATTTTTTTCTTTCAATGTTCCTTCGAGAATTTCTTTCCCTTTTTTATAATTTTCTCCGTCAATTCCGAAACGCTGAAATCCAAAATAATTGGGCATGCCATTCTTTTTGATCATTTTAAGCGCTTGCGTAATTTTCATAGCCGACGTTGGATTAACTTTTTTAAGACGTATAAAAAAACGGTTTCCTTTGAGATGACCAATACGTATTTTATTATTATGATATTGCTTCTCTAGGATTTTAATGCCCTCATGCTCAAAATTTTCCAGCATAGACTCAAATTTTTTAGGAATGGAAATGTACTGTTTGGTCTGAGCATTTTTATCTTTGAGCCCTGCATACCCAATGTCACGACTTTTAATGCCCAAATGGTTACTAAAAATATCCACCATTTGCCATGTTGAAAGATTTTTTTTGCGTACATGCAAAACCAGATGTTCGCCTTCGCCGCTAAATGGGTACAGCGGTATTTCATCGACAACAAAGTCACGGGCAGACTGGCGAAAATGAAATTCGATGACACTATGGTCTAGATAATATTGACGTTCCATAAATAATCTCCTAAAAATGATGACGCTTACAACGATTAATCATCCGTCCGCGCTTAGCCACACCCACAATATTCAGAGGTGTTCGAGCGTGTGCTGACAATCGTTGAAGCTTTTTTTTGTAACGCGGATCAAATGCCACTAACATTTCATACTCTTCGCCACTACAACCGATATTTTTACCTAAATACTTATCCCAATGAATTCCCAGACGATTAATAGAACACAGTTTTTCCAGATCACTGTAAAGACCATCGGAAAGATCCATCCCGCAACGCAAGACACAACGCGCATTTGAAATAAATTTTTGTCGTAATACCGGCTTAACAAAACGGCTCAAACTATTCACCGATCCACCTGCCATTAAATAGCGTAAATGGCGCAGTGAATTTCCTATTTTTCCTGTGTAGGCGATCAGGTCACCTGCTTTTAGCCCTTTTCGCATCAACGGTTTTTTACTCTTAGAAACAATCGTAATGGAAAGATCCAGTTTGATATTACTGATAGTGTCGCCACCGATAATTTCTACCCCAAATTCACTGGCACATGCACGTAAACCCCGAGAAAGTTCACTCATGTCATGCATAGTCATCGTCTTAGGCATCGCTGCACCTACAAGTGCGTAATGCGGGACTGCATTCATTGCAATCGCATCTGAGAGATTAACAATCATCGCCTTATAGCCGATTTGATAAGCAGAGAGCCATTGGCGTTTAAAGTGAACATTTTCA
>JAYVLH010000081.1:0-5380 GCA_043759555.1 Sulfuricurvum sp.
TTAGGGTTTAAAACGCCTTATGAGGTTTTTAGTGAATTAACAGGTTTGGATGGTAGAATGTTGGCAATGGGTATTCGTTAATGATGCGAATTCGCCTTATAATAATAAAATTGATTTTATTATTATTAATCTTCCATTGCCTCATGAAAATGGATTAGATTTCATACGACACCTTCGACAGCTCAATATTAATATCCCCGTTATTATCACTGCTCCTGATACGGATAAAGAAATTTTATTGGATGCTATCAACCTTGATATATCCCGCTATTTAATTAAACCGTTTAGTCTTGCGCAGTTACTGGATGCCTTTCGTTTAATAACCAAAAAAATACTAAATTCTCATGGATCAACCTTGGTTGATTTACATTATGGATTTAATTATGATGCGGTGAATAAATCAGTGAACTCTCCTGATGGCCGTGTTGTTGATCTATCGAAAAAAGAGTATATGCTGCTCGAACTTCTTTTAAAAAATAATCGAAAAATAATTCCATATGAGACAATTGAACAGGTGGTATGGAAACATTCTTCTATGACAATAGACACGCTTCGTACGCTGGTTCGCGCTATTCGTAAAAAAACGTATCCAGATATTATCACTAATAATAATGGAATAGGATATAAAATAAACGTCTGATTGATTTTAAATCAACTTATCATTATTTTCTGATATAATGGCTTACTTTAACGAATTTAATTTATTTATAATTAATTTTAATATTATTGTAAATACAGATTATTTTTCTAGAAGTCTTTTAAAATAAAGGCTAAAAAGTGTTTGGAAGAGAAAATTTAACAGTATTATATATGGAAAATAATACTGAGATTAGAAGTGAAGTGACGCATTTTATGCGTGATAATGGGTTGCGTGTTTTTGAAACGGATAACAGTACTGATGCATGCAGTTTATTTCAAAAAAATAAAGTTGATGTGATTTTATTTAATTTGGAGCTTCATCAAAAAAATGGGCTTGATTTCATTAATAGCCTTCGTGAGAAAGATATAGAAACCCCTGTGGTTATTATAACAGATCATATCGATTCGGAAAGCTTGCTCGAAGCAATCAATCTCGATATCACGCGCTATTTAATAAAGCCTGTCAGTGAAAAGCAATTATTAGAAGCTCTTGGAGTGGCAATTAAAAAATCAATGAACTGTCATCCGATAACTTTTTGCCAGTTAAAAGATGGTTTTAGTTACGATCCTATCAGTAAATGCGTAAAGCATCCAATTATCGAAAAAAGAGTACATTCTCATAGAGCTTCTTTTGAAAAATAAACATAAAGTTGTTCCCTATGATGTAATAGAGATACTGGTTTGGCAAGAATCAGATATGACAATGGATGCGCTTCGTACATTAGTGCGCGGTATTCGCAAAAAGACTTATGTAGATATTATTTCCAATAATAATGGGATAGGTTACAAAATAGAGGTGTGAGGTTCTAGCAAAAACTCACACTATTTTATAATCATAGGTATATTGATAGTGACTTTAGATTCTTTAATATCAATTGAGAGATGATTTTCTTCTGCTAAATAGGTTAATTCAGAGATGTATTTACGATTCAGCGATGGTGCAGAAATCTCAATTGCAAAAATAGAGTATTTAATTCCTTCAAATTTAACATGTTCACCAACTCTAAAAAAGAGGTGCGTTAATATTGAAGCGTTTTCATTAAATGTCTGATAGGTTTTATTGAGCAGTTTTATAAACATTTCTGTGTGTAGCCGGATATCGGGTATAGTAGGATCCAATTCTTTGGGATACAGTATTTTACTGCCTATCGAATGAGAGCTGATACACAAATCTATGAGCGAATAAACATTCACAAGCTGACCTTGAGGTTTTTGCTTTGTCATATTGAATGTTGGCAGTTGATAAAGACGTATTCCAATTTGCTCTTCGTCTTCATATCCTACCGTAATGCCAAAAAACTTAAAGCGGGCAAACTCGAGATCCAAAAAAGTAGTTTTAAACCCAAAGGACGAGCTGGCATAGGTGGTGGCAATTTCGTAAATAATAGAGGGTTGAGTTGCGCCCAAAAGATATTGGGCTTCAGTGTTTAGCGAAAGTATTTTGCCTTGAGAGCTAAACAGGACAAATGGGTTGAAGTCGTATTCAATCCATTGTTGATCAAATGTCATTAGTCCTCGATGTAGTTTTTAAGTTTACGACCCACTTTTGGGTGTTTGAGTTTTTTAATGGCACTGCTTTCAATCTGACGAACACGTTCGCGCGTCACATTAAGCTCTTTTCCGATCTCTTCCAATGTACGGTCACTCTCATCGTCCATAATTCCAAAACGCATTTTAATAACGGCTTTTTCGCGCTCATTAAGCTGTTCGAGAACACCTTCGATTTGTACTTTCAAATCATCTTTGAGAATAGCATCCGATGGTGAGATGGACATCTTGTCTTCAATGAAATCTCCAAAACGGCCATCTTCTTCATTTCCGATAGGTGCTTCTAATGAAATAGGCTCTTTGGTGATTTTAATGACATTTTTAACTTTTTCAACGGATAAGCCTACTTCTTCAGCAATGGTTTCAACATCCGGCTCTTTCCCATGCTCTTGAAGGTGCTTACGCATGATTTTATTAATACGATTAATGGTCTCAATCATGTGTATCGGTATACGAATGGTTCGAGCTTGATCGGCAATCGCACGGCTGATTGCTTGACGAATCCACCATGTAGCGTACGTTGAAAATTTGTAACCTTTTTTGTATTCAAATTTATCAACCGCTTTCATAAGTCCAATATTTCCTTCTTGGATCAAATCCAAGAACGGTAAACCACGATTAGTATAACGTTTTGCTATGGAAACAACAAGACGCAAGTTGGACTTAGCCATACGTGTTTTTGCGATCTCGGATATACTTTTCCCACGTTTAATCTGTTCTAAGATATCTGCAAGTTTTTCAGGCTCCATATCAAAGCCGCCTTTGGAAGCTTCTTTCGTCTGAATAAGTTTTTTGATCTCCATATAAGTACTAACCATCGTAGCTTCAGGAACTTTACTCGAAATCTCTTCTTTGGTCAATTCACAAATTTTCTCAAGGATAATCTTGTGATTTTTTTTCAGCTGATCATTAAAGAGCGGAAGCTTGTACTCCAAACGTTTAAGCTCACGATCAAAACCTTCATCGCTTCGCAGTGCAGTTTCCATAGAACGAACGAGCTCATTGATAAGTTTTGAGGTAGGCCCTAAATCAAGAAGTGCTTCTTTAAGTGTTTTTTTCTTAAAGCTGACATTGAGGAAAAAGAGGACATATTCGCCGTCCATTTGATCTAATGTACGCTCTTCAAGCATTTTTTCCGTTGCTTTAGCCCACTCTTTTTTTGCCTTTTCGAGTAATTTAAAGGAGGTTACAACTTTTTCAATTCGCTTTTTATCTTTTACAGAAGGGGCTTTTTCCTTGGTTTCTTCATCATCACCACTGTCATCCTCTTCTTCAACATCAGTATCTGTCTCTTCTTCTCCGTCTTCGAAGCTTTTAAAGAGTTCTTTGACACGACGTTCACGATTAATCAGGGGATCTTTATAGTCGAGGATAAAATCGATAAGATAAGGAACCGAACAAATAGCATCGATAATAATGCCTTCGCCTGATTCCATCCGTTTGGAGATCTCTACTTCTTCATCTTTTGTAAGAAGAGGGATCTGTCCCATTTCACGCAAATACATACGAACAGGAGAATCAGAGCGTGACCACTCAAGAAGTTCGTGTTGTTTGAGAATATCAAATTGGTCACTGCTGGCTTCTTCAATATATTTAAGCTGCGCAGCACGTTTAGCCTCTGCCTCTTGTTGATTTAAGATCTTGGCGTGTTCAGAGGATGTGAAAAGACATATTTTATGTTTTTCTGCCAATTTCAATATATTTTTAGCTTGCGCAAGAGTAGGTTGCTTGTCGTATGCTTCGACAATTTCTTCATAAGTTAAACAATTTTTTGATTTGTGTTCAGCAAATAGTGATTCGAGGTGTTTGTTTAAATCTTTGACGCTCATATGGCAGAGGCTCCCTTGCGGTATTAAAAAGAAAAGGATTATACCGAAATTTTATTAAACAAAGGTTGGTTTTTTAAAAACAGCAGATAAATAGATGATTTAAAAGTGGAATGCTCTTTGCTTTAATCAACTAATTATGAACCCTTGAGGAGACTAAATGCAAACGGGATATTATGCCGCAACAAGCGGTATGGTTGCACAATTTAACCGCATGGATACGATTGCAGCCAATTTGGCTAACGCTAATACCGTTGGTTATAAACAAGAACAGCTGATTGTAGGTGATTTTGCACGTATTTATAAAGATGCCAGAGATACCCTTCCGCTTCAAAATAATACAACAGAAGGCGCGCAGTATTTAAATCGCTCACTTAGTCGTGTTCCGCAAATTACCGATGCATATACGGATTTTTCGTTGGGTACTTTACAATCAACGGACAATACTCTTGATGTTGCACTTGGAAAAGAGGGGCAATTTTTTGCTGTTAAAACTCCTGATGGAATTCGTTTGACACGTAATGGATTATTTACTCTTAATGATGAAGGCAACCTGGTCACTAAGCAAGGGTATGAGGTATTGCCGGATGATTATTCTAAATCTAAAACGGGTATTAAGCTTAATCCTCAAGATTCTATTATCACTATTGATAAAAATGGAACAATCAGCACCAATGTCCCTGATTCTACACAGATGATTGCAGGCAAAAAACTAATGATTATTGAGCCGCAAAATTTAAGGCTTCTTAAAAAAGAAGGCGATAACCTGTATGTTCCTGATCCGTCAGATCCTTTGACTCCTGTTGCTCAAAGTGGCAAAGTGATGCAGGGATTTGTTGAAAAAAGCAATGTCAATTCTGTTAATGAAATGATCTCGCTTGTTGAGTCCAATCGACTGGTCGGGATGTATCAAAAGGCAATGGATTCGCAGATGAATGATATGAACCGTGACGCGATTGAAAAAATCGCTGTTACTCGACGATAACCTAAGGAGATAAGACTATGATGCAATCACTCTATACCAGCTCTACCGGAATGCTGGCAATGCAAACACAAATCGATACGACAGCGAATAATATTGCCAACGTTAACACCATGGGATATAAAAAGTCACGTGCTGAATTCGCTGACTTGATGTATAAAGTAATGAGCTATGCAGGGACATCTACGAGTGATACGACGAAGTCACCGACAGGTATCGAAGTGGGGCTTGGGGTTCGTCCAACGGCTATTAACAAAATCTTTGCTGAAGGCAGTTTAAAGCAAACCGATAATCCGCTTGATTTAGCAATAACCGGACAAGGCTTCTTAAAACTTCAGCTTCCAAATGGTACTGAGGTTTATTCACGAAATGGTGCCCTGAAAGT
>JAYVLH010000082.1:0-3507 GCA_043759555.1 Sulfuricurvum sp.
ATCATACGATGTTTTTCTCCCCCTGAAATTTTCTCAACACTTTTTTCTTGCTGTTCACCGTTAAAAAGCATACGTCCTAAACAGTTACGAATTTCAGAAATTTCACGCTTAGGATCAAATCCGCGAAGCCAATCGTACAGTGTTCCGTCACCTTTGATTTTATCGGTCGTATCTTGAGGGAAATAACTGTATTCAATCGTCGCACCCCATGTAACGCTTCCAGCCGTAGGTTTAAACTCTTCCATGAGAATTTTACACAAGGTTGATTTACCCGCACCATTGGCACCGATAATAGCAATTTTTTCACCGGGTGCAACAAGGATATCAAAATTATGTAAGACATTCAAATCACCATAACTGTGAGAAACATTTGCAACACGCAACGCTTCATCCCCCATAGAACGCTTCGCCTTAAAGACGATGCTTGGGTCACGACGGCTTGAGGGCTTAATGTCTTCAATATTCATTTTATCAAGTTGTTTTTGACGTGACGTGGCTTGTTTCGCTTTAGACGCATTCGCTGAAAATCGACGGACAAAGGCTTCGAGTTGCTCTTTTTCTTTTACTTGCTTATCACGATCAAGTTGCATTTGGTTTGCCATGATGGTTGAGGCCATATACCAATCATCATACGTACCTGTAAATTCACGAATTTTTTGGAAATCGACATCGAGAATGTTCGTAACAACCGCATTAATGAAGTGACGGTCATGCGAAACAATAACCAATGTCCCTGCATGGCGCTGAAGTTCACGCTCCAACCATCCGATCGTCTCGATGTCCAAGTTATTCGTCGGCTCATCGAGAAACAATACATCCGGTTTTGGATACAGCACTTGTGCTAACAAAACTTTGAATTTTTCCGATGAAGGAAGAGTAGACATAAGCTCTTGATGGTGCTCCGCACTGATTCCCACGGTTTCCAAGATTTTTGCGATTTGAACATCGTATTCATAGGTCGGATCTTCTTCCACTGAAATCAACTCAAGTTCTGCGAGACGATCATTGGTTTTATCGTCCTCAAAATCACCTGTGGCGTAGAGGATCTCTTTCTCTTTGATCGCATCATAAAGACGTTTATTTCCAAATAAAACAGTATCTGCAATGGTGAAATCTTCATAAGCAAACTGATTTTGCCCCAAAATACCAACTTTGAGTCCAGGCTCAATAGAGACATCACCTTCGTAATCTTTTATTTTACCGCTAAGAATATTTAAAAACGTTGTTTTACCTGCGCCATTGGCTCCAATGAGACCATAACGCTTATTACGGTCGAGCTTGAGGTTAATCCCCTCAAATAAAACTCGACTGCCAAAACGCATTGCTAATTTTGTGACTTGTACCATGTGATAAGCTCTCTTTATACGGTGTATTAATAGCGCGATTATATCTAAGAGCATCTAAGAACACGCTTTTATAAAATTATTGATTTATATCATTTTATTAAAATCTATTTAGAGTATAATATCACAAAATAATCACAAGCAAGGCTTACATGAGCATCAAAGAGAATCTCTTAAATGACAAACTTCATTTAGCTCAAGCAATTATTGATCATCAAGATGAAGAGCTCAATGCACTCTTGCATTCTAAAAATCAAGAGCTTATAGAGATACTCGGGAATATTGACCAAATTATCTGGTATATTGATACTAAAACTTTCTTATTACAATATGTAAATGATGCTATTGCTCCTATTTTTGGCTTTGCTAAAGAAGACTTTTTAAATGATCATACTTTATGGCAGCAGCGTATTCATCCCGATGACCGTCCTCTTGTACGCTCTTTTTTTGAAACCCTTAGCCCTGGCAAGTCACAAGAAATTCGTTTTAGAATTCATCGCGCTAACAGTGAAGTATGCTGGCTTAACAGCCGTATTTATCACAATAGCAAACTGCATGTTTTTGTTGGAATCACCAGTGATATTACCGAATCAAAACGTCAACGTGAAGAAATAGAATTCTTAGCGTATCATGACCCACTCACAATGCTTCCCAACCGATCAAAATTAAAATTACAACTTCATTCCAGACTTGAATACTCACACACTTCGCCTTTCGCTCTTATATTTATTGATTTGGACAACTTTAAAAACATCAATGATACTATGGGACACGAAATTGGTGATCAAATTCTCATCGAAGTAAGCAGTAGACTTCGTGAACTAGCCGGCAGCAGTCACCTTCCTTCTCGCTTCGGTGGAGATGAATTTGTCATACTGTTTAATAACGCGGATACCCTTCTTGTAAATAATTTTTGCAATCAGCTTATTCAAGCATTCAAACTTCCTTTTATTATTAGTGATATCCCATTTTTTCTATCTTCATCCATCGGTATATCAGTCTATCCAGAAGATGCCCTTACTCCTGAAGATCTCATAAAACATGCAGATACTGCCATGTATGAAGCCAAAAAGAACGGAAAAAATCAATTTGTTTACTATCATAGTTCTATGCAGCGTGCCATTCACAATTTTCTTCATATAGAGTCTCTTATTCGAGACGGCCTAAAAGACGAACTGTTTGAACTCTATTTTCAACCGCTTATTAATTCTCAAACAGGATCTCTTAAAGGATTTGAAGCTCTTCTACGCCTTCCTCATCCAACAGAAGGCTTTGTTGGTCCCGACACCTTCATCAGTGTTGCTGAAAAAAATGGAGACATAGTACAAATAGGAGAAGAAGTCCTCACTCAAGCATGTAACTTTATCAATGAAGTTCGGCAATTGTATACGGACCCTTTTTATGTTGCCATCAATGTTTCTACAAAACAGCTCCATCAACCGCACTTTGCAGAAGAGCTGCTCTCATCTCTTAAAACATATGCCATTCCTTCACATTTTATGAAAGTAGAACTGACCGAAAGTGCTATTATGGACAATATTGAAATTGCACATCATCAGCTAAATGTACTAAAAGAAGGGGGAGTAAGAATTTCTCTTGATGACTTTGGTACCGGATATTCATCGTTTGCTTATTTAGCACAACTTCCCATAGCTACCCTTAAAATAGACAAATCCTTTGTCCAAACCATTCATGTGAGTGATTCTCACCGTCACATCGTTGAAGCAATTTCTAATCTTGCTCACATATTAGGGATGAGTGTCACCGCAGAGGGAATTGAAACAGATGAACAATTTAATTTTTTAGTAAAACACCAAATTGACACCCTTCAAGGTTATCTTTTTGCAAAACCCATGAAAAAAAGTTCCATATATAGTCAACTGACTTCGCAAATACCCTTTTTTGTTCCTGAATCTACTTTAGCATTTGCTATTTAAATCATCGTGAGCATTATTCTTTGTGACTTTACAATTAATTCACCTTTTTTAACATTAGCCTAAGATTTGTGCAGATAGAATATCTGTAAGGATTATGCTGGTTATAGTTCGATTTTTCTCACGGAGTACAATGTGACACAAATTTATGTCGGGAATATTCCCTACGGCAAAGACGAAAATGATCTTAAAGATCTTTTCGGACAATACGGTGAAGTTAGTTCAGTTAA
>JAYVLH010000083.1:0-7631 GCA_043759555.1 Sulfuricurvum sp.
AGCATCCTTGCTGTTAAAGACTATATCGGGATATAAAAAAAATACTTTAGCGGTTTTGCAACTTTTTTTGTTACACTTTCGTTATTCATCCATATATATAGGATTACATTTGAAATTAATTATCGTAGAGTCACCGGCAAAAGCCAAGACTATAAAAAACTTCCTCTCCAATGACTATGAAGTTATTGCGTCTAAGGGACACATTCGGGATTTACCAAAAGCGCGTTTTGGGATAAAAATCGACAACGAGACCATCGTTCCTGATTACAAAATCAGCGAAGACAGTACAGCAATCGTCAAACAAATCCAAGAATTAGCCAAAAAAGCCGACACCGTGTATCTCGCGACCGACGAAGACCGCGAGGGAGAAGCGATTGGCTGGCACATTGCCCATGCTATTGGCAAAGACCCTGAGTCGCTGCCGCGTATTGTGTTTCATGAAATAACCAAAACAGCCATTCTTCATGCACTCGAAACTCCAAGAGTAATCGATATGGATCGTGTCAATGCGCAACAAGCACGCCGGCTGCTGGATCGTATCGTGGGATATAAGCTCTCACCTCTACTAGCTTCTAAAATCCAAAAAGGGTTATCAGCAGGACGCGTACAATCCTCAACACTTAAAATCGTTGTAGACCGCGAGCGGGAAATCCGTGCCTTTATTCCTGAAGAATATTGGACAATCGATACCATTTTCAATACGGATATTGACGCAACGTTAGTACAATATGAAAACGAAAAAATTGACAAGCTGACCATTAAAACAGGAGATGCTGCCAATCAAATCGTCGAAACGCTCAAAAAAGAAGCCTTTAAAGTAGGCGAGATCGAGACTAAAGAGCGTAAATCCTCTACTCCGCCGCCGTTTATGACCTCAACAATCCAACAAACCGCCAGTTCACAGCTGGGCTTCTCTCCGAAAAAAACAATGATGGTCGCCCAGTCTCTGTACGAAGGGGTAAAAACTCCGGAAGGGACATCAGGGGTCATCACCTATATGCGTACCGATTCACTCAACCTTTCAGCTGAGGCGGTTGAATCGGCGCGTGAGCTTATCCTGAATCGTTATGGCAAGGCGTATCTGCCTGAAAACCCAAAAGTCTACACTAAAAAATCCAAAGGGGCACAAGAAGCGCACGAAGCCATTCGTCCAACAATGCTCGCCTTCACTCCTGAAATTGCAGCAACATATCTAAAGCCTGATGAAATCAAACTGTATAAGCTTATCTACAACCGCTTTATCGCGTGTCAGATGAACGATGCACGCTTTGAGCAACAAAGCATCACTTTTGAAAGTGCAAAAGCTGAATTTCGTGCCACCGGACGTAAGCTCTTGTTTGACGGTTTTTACCGTGTAACAGGAAGCGATGATAAAGACAAACTCCTTCCAACCCTCACTACTGGCGATGCGATTGATATTCAGACTATCTCTACTGAACAACATTTTACCGAGCCACCATCACGCTATTCCGAAGCCAGCCTCATCAAAAAACTGGAATCCGAAGGCATCGGTCGTCCATCAACGTATGCACCTACCGTTTCTACGCTCCAAGCACGTAATTACATCGAAATCGAAAAACGTGCCATTACTCCAACCGAAATTGCCTTTACGGTTACAGAACTATTGGAAAAACATTTCGAAGAAATTGTGGATGCTTCTTTTACCGCTAATATGGAAGAGACTCTTGATGAAATCGGCGAAGAAGGAAAATCATGGCATAAAATAATCCTCGATTTTTACCATCCGTTTATGGCAAAAATTGATGCAGGAAAAGCCGATATCGTGAGCCTAAAGGTTGCTACTCCGTTAGGACGTCCTTGTCCTCAATGCGGAAGCGAATTATTGTTGCGTTCAGGACGTTTTGGAGAGTTTATCGCCTGCAGCGGTTTCCCAAAATGCAAATACACCGAGCAAACCGAAGAGGCACAAAAAGCCAATCCGGCAACTCCAGACGGTGAGAGTGAAGAAGTATGTGAAAAATGTGGAAGTCCCATGGTCATCAAAAGCGGTCGCAATGGCCAGTTCCTCGCTTGCAGCTCCTATCCTGAGTGTAAAAACACCAAAACACTCAATCAAGAAGTTAAATTTTCAGAAGTTCCCTGCCCGGATTGCGGCGGGAAACTGATGTGGAGACAATCACGCCGAGGAGCGTTTTGGGGATGTGAATCCTATCCAAAATGCAAATTTATCAGTAAATTCGAACCCAGCCTTCACAAATGTGAAGTGGAAGGATGCGGCGGCGCACTTGCTCCTCGAACGTATCGCAACAAAGAAGTTTTTGAGTGTACTAAATGTAAAAATAGAACACCCAACGAAACAGCAGTGGTGAGTGGTGAATGAAAATCGGATTGCTCTCTGATACACATTCCAAGGTAGGGCGATCTCAAAAAGCAATCAACCACCTCAAGAGCAGCGGTGCAGAATTTCTCATCCATGCGGGAGATATTGTCAAACCTGAAATGCTAGAGCAGCTCCAAAAAAGCGGTCTGCGCTACATGGCGGTATATGGCAATAATGATGCGCACTTGCATAAAGTTCACGATAAATACAACCTCGTCCAAGAGCCTCATTATTTCACACTGGCAGGTACAAAATGTAAGCTTATGCACCTTCCTTTTTATATGAATGCTGATGCTGAAGTAGTCATTTTTGGTCATACTCATGTTTTTGAATGTGATTTTAAAAACAAAACACTTTTTTTAAATCCGGGAGAAGCCTGTGCCCGAGATGAGCCTTTTTCAAGCTGTGCAATGCTCGAAATCACAAATAGCACTTTTATTGTTACCCAATATGTTCGCCCCATCGGGAATGAACTGTTTGAAGAAACGCACTACACTTTTGAAAGATCCAAAAAATAACTCTGCCTCGTAAGAGACAAGCTTTAGTGCCTTAGCGGCTAGCGTAGTCAAAGGGATGTATTCCTTTGGCGTTTGAAATTAGGTGAAAATAATGACCAAAAAAATATTCCTTTGCTCTATCTGTAATATAAACAGCGGTACGTGCAATGAAGATTGCAAATTTTGCTCTCAAAGCGTTAAATACAAAGCGGATATTGAGCGTTACAAGCAAAAACCGATGGATCAAATTCTTGAAGAAGCCCGTCGCCTCGAATCTCTTGGAGCACTTGGTTTTTGTCTCGTTACGGCGCAAAAAGGGTTGGACGATAAAACCCTCGATTTTGTCTGTAATATCGCAACGACCCTCAACAAAGAAGTCCCACGGCTTCGTCTTATTGCATGTAACGGAACAGCGTCAATAGAACAATTACGCGAACTTCAAAAATCAGGAATCAGTGCCTACAATCACAATCTCGAGACAAGCCGCGAGTTTTATCCGGTAGTCTGTACAACACATCCATGGGATGAACGCTATGAGACGTGTGAAAATGTCAATGCCGTTGGATTAAAACTCATCAGCGGAGGAATCTTCGGAATGGGAGAAATGCAAGAGGACCGTCTTAGCATGTTATATTCGCTCAAAGCGCTTAACCCGGTCTCTGTGCCGTTGAATTTTTACCATCACAATCCTGCACTGCCGCTCAATCCCAGCAACCTGACTATCGATGAGTCACTTGATCTTATTCGTCTTTCACGCACAATATTAGATAAAGCTGACCGTATTATGATTGCCGGTGGACGTGAAATCACATTTAAAGATCGCCAAAATGAGATTTTTGAAGCAGGCGCCAACAGTATCGTTTTAGGAAATTATCTCACCACTGCAGGACGCGAGGCACATACCGATCTCGAAATGCTTCAAAAAATGGGATTAAAAATTGCCCTTACTCCTGAGGAGAAATAACACTTATTGGGCATTCTTAATAATATGCCCCGCTATTGCAAACCCATGATTCAGTCCAAGCGCAATCGAGCCGCCTGATTCTTGAGTGATATCTCCTGCTACAAAAAGCCCTTTAATATTAGTTTCATAGTTTTCATTATGCACAGGCTTTCCACCCTCTTCGCGAATACCGCTGCCTGACAAAAAGCTGCTTGGGGTCGTCCCTCCTATAGCATACACGAGACGATCAAATAGTTCTGATGTACCGTCTTTAAATATGACCTTTACTAATCCACTTTCACTTTCGAGTTCGGCAATTTCCGTATTCAATAACGGACGTACACATCCGCTCTCAATCGCTTTGGCAATGTCTTTTTGATTGATGGGATTGGCCCGCTCAAAAGTACTCCGTCGATAACAGATACTCACTTCGTTTTTACTGCATAAGTCCACTGCATACTCAATCGCAGAATCGCCTCCGCCGATTACCATAATCTTTTCTCCTGAACTGCATGCATCAAGAGTAAAGTGAACTTGGCTTTTAATACTTGGTGGAATTTTATAATCAGGCTTATTGGGCTTACCCATCCGTCCGATCGTCACAACAACGTATTGGGCGTAAATACTCCCGCCTGCAATAAAAATTTCAAATCCATTTTCAAACTTTTGTATTTTTTGCACTTCGCAATGGGTACGTAACTCCATAGCTTCATTATCCAGTAGTTGATCAAAAAAATCCAAAGTACTCTCTTTGGTTCCATCAACAAAATAAATAGACCCGTCAAGCTCTACTTTTTGCCCTTTCCAATCAACATCTACCCGCTTATTATCTTTGTAAAACTTACGAATGGTAGCATTATGGTTGTCGTCTTTTTCAAGTAAAACTATACCGCGCATACCCAGTGCATAACTCTCTATTGCGGTTGCAATCCCTGCCGGTCCTGCTCCGATTATCGCTAATGTGTACTCTTTTTGCATCATTGTCTCCATGATATTTATACCAACTTTACCACATCAAAGGTAAACAATACTATCATAAAATGTACATACTGATATTATCAAATATACTTAGATTTTTCTCATTATGCTCATGGTATAATGTTTAGATATTATAGAAGGTCTGAAGGAGACATTAAAATGAAAAAAATAATTCTTTCTGCATTAGTTGCAGCAACATTAGCGACTGCAAGTGACTTTAACTATGAAGTCACACCAGTAGCTGGCTACCTATGGAATTCTACAGCACATGAAAATACTGCTAACAACGCAGGCGCTATGGGTGGCGTTGAAAACCACGCTGTTCTTGGTCTTGAAATGCAAGCAAACGAGCTGGAATTATATGGGATCAAACCAGAACTTTCACTTCTTTATGGTCGTGATACCGTAAATCAAACCAATGTTAACACCAATGGAAAATCCACAGGCGTTCTTACAACAATGCTTAATGGCGTGTATGAAATAGATACAGGCACATTGGTTACTCCGTTTGCTAAAGCCGGTTTGGGTTATGAGTGGTACACTAATACTCATCCAAGTGACTTTGACGGAGTTGTTTTAGATGCCGGAATGGGTCTTAAAGCTGATCTCACTAAGCATATTGCCCTCAAACTTGAAGGGTTGTACATGTACAAAATGAACAACAACGGCAGTACTGATGGCAGTAATGGCGAAGTTCACAATGTTGCTGCACTTGCAGGTTTGACATTTAGCTTTGATGAAAAAGAGGCTCCTGTAGTTGCTGCTGCACCGGTTGCAGCAGCAGTCGTAGCAGAGCCAGCACCTGCGCCTAAAGCAACTCCTGTTGTAGCAGCTCCAGCTCCTGCTGCTCCTGTAGAAAAATGTGCGAATGCCCCTAAAGGATTTGTATTAGATGACAATTGTGCACCACTCAAAAAATCATTTAACATCAATTTCCCATTTGATTCAGCTGTTATTCCTGAAACAGAAGCTCCAAAAGTTGATGAATTTGCAGCATTCTTAAAAGAAAGTCCTGCCTATAAAACAGAATTGGTTGGTTATGCTGACTCTATTGGTACAGAAAAATACAACCAAAAACTTTCTGAAAGACGTGCTGCTTCCGTTAAAGCACAACTTGAAAAAGATGGAATTGAAGCTGACCGCTTAACTGCAACGGGTAAAGGTGAAGCAGATCCTGTCGCTACTAACAAAACGAAAGAAGGTCGCTGGTTAAATCGTCGTGTTGACGCGGTTCTTGCTCAGTAATTTCTAATTTCTCTCCTAATTAGGAGAGAAACTTGCTTTTCCTTCTCTCAACCATTCTTCTGATGGTAATATTTATCATCAATTCACGCCGCCTTTACTCTTCGTATGCTAAAATTACTTTTACAATGATACAAAGGAAAAATATGAAATTAATTCATACTGCACTATTTGTGACTCTTCTTGGTTCCACTCTATTTGCTTCTACAGATCCAACACAGAATATTACTGATTTTACAAAAAAGGTTGGTGGAATTGAAGCGCCCGCATGTATTAACTGCTCTTCCGCAACATCAACAACGGCAACGATTCAAAAAATCAATAAAAAAACACGAGATATTACCTTCAAAAATGAAGCTGGAAATATCACTATTTTTAAAGCTCCCCAAGAAGTGCGGAATTTCGATCAGCTCAAAGTAGGAGATATGGCAATCATGACCATCACTGTCGATGCTGATATTCAAGTCACCCGAGGTGCTCTCGAAACGAAGACACGTACCATCAAAGAGAGCTTAACCAAAGCAAGCCTCGGCTCAAAACCAGGTGTAAAATTCAAAAAAGTAACGGTGGATCAAGCAAAAATTATTGATCTGGATTACAAAACAAAGTCAGTAACACTTGAAAGTATGCATGGCACGCTTACCATTACTCCTCGCGATCTTGAAAATTTTCGGATTCTTAGAGTCGGTGATATCGTCGATGCAATCAGCAGTAAGACGGTTGAAATTAACGTCGTTACCCCTATCGCATCAGGAAAATAAATACAGCAATGGACTCTCCACTGGAGAGTTTCTGATCATCTTTTAACTTTATCTTCAAACTTTTTCATAAATTTCTCTATTTTTGGCGCAACAACGGCATAACAATATCCTTGTGTCGGATGCTGTGTGTAATAGTCTTGATGATATTCTTCTGCTTCAAAAAATTCCGGAACACTGGAGAGTTCAGTAACAATCTTCTCGTTAAAGTTTTTTTGTGCTTTTGCTATCGAATCAATGGCCTTGACCTTTTGCTCATCGTTATAATAATAGATAACAGAACGATACTGTGTTCCTCTATCCGCTCCTTGAACATTAAGCGTGGTAGGATTGTGTATCTCCCAAAAAATATCCAAAATCTCTTCGTAACTTAAGATTTCAGAATCAAAGGTAACTTCTACCACCTCAGCATGTCCTGTTGCCCCTGTGCAAATTTGCTCATAGCTAGGGTTTTTACGCACTCCTCCTGCATATCCGCTAATGGCACTTTCTACTCCAATAACACGGTTATAGACCGCTTCAATACACCAAAAACATCCGCCACCCAAGAGTGCTTTTTCCCATATTGCCATAACTACCTCTTTATATTCAAAATTATGTAACAATAGCGTAATCAACCTCACCTATACTTTTAAAAATCACAGAAGGAGGGAATTGTCATGAAAAAAATAAGTTCATTGGAAAAACTGATACTCAAAAAATTACGTAAATCACGTCGTGGCTCATGGATGGCTGATTAATCAGCGCTCACCTCGTCTTTCACTGGATTCATCAACATGGCTAAGACGTATCTCAAAACACGCACCATTAGCTGTATTATGAACACTTAACTTCCCTAAAAAATGCTTTTCAATAATCATCTTCGCCATATA
>JAYVLH010000084.1:0-2620 GCA_043759555.1 Sulfuricurvum sp.
GTATGCCATGCAATATGGTGAGGGTGATATTAAAGCATACGTATTTGTAGATCCTAAATGCCCTCACTCTCGGGATTTTATCTCGATGATTCACGATAATGAAAAAATGCGAAGTATTTATCATTACTATATCTTTTTTTATGAGCTAAAACGTTTTGACTCGCATAAATTAATTGGTACTATTTATGCTTCGTCAACACCATTGCAAAAAATGTTAGAAGTAATGGTTGGAGGTAAAGAGATAGCACCTCTCTCTTTACTTTCAGCACCCATTGAAGAAAAGATCGGAGACATTGAAAGTGTCGCGGTCAAATTAGGCATCAACAAACGTCCTTATCTAATTATTGCAAAAGAGTGGAAATAATTATGTATTATCATACGCCAAACGTCTCAAAATACATCCGGTTTGTCTATAAGTTTCGTGCATGGATAATACTTGCCTTTGTTCTTGTCTCAGCTGTCGCATTAATGCTGCTGAGACCGGAAATTATTTCATCGGATACATTATATTGGCTTAGTGAATCCAAAGAGTATAAAAAAACGCAAGAGAATAAGTTTGAAACTGTCTATGTCAGCCGTTTATGTGTTGATGTACCGAAATTTGACAACCAATCTAAAGCAGTACTTAGTGTTTTACAGTCTGAACTTGAGTACCGTCAGGATATTACAAAAGTAGAATCGCTTTTTTCATCGTACAAAATTTACAATGATGGAGGAGATGAGTCCGCAATGCTTAGGGCTTTACCTCTGTATAAATTGGATGCATCAAAAATCCAAGGATTTATTCGTCTGTTTCCGAATCAGTATAAACGATTTGTGGACCGTGATTTTAAACATTTTAATTTTGTTATTGAGTCCAAATCACCTTTAGACCCAACATCATTCAAAATAATATATCCTTACCATTATTTTGCAGCCACTTCTGAAACACAATGGTCTCACTATATAGGGTATCTCTTTATCTTTATCCTTATGATAGTGATTATGTCTCGATGGCTGTTTAAAAACTATATTGCCGCACTTGGAGCATTTAGTGTTACCTCCTTAACGATGATTTTAACATTCAGCGCTATTAAATTCATTACAGGACATGATCAAATTCATCTTGCTATGACATTAATGGTTCTTAGCGTTGCCTTTGGTCATTTCCTGTATTTTTATTATCGATGGCATGTCTCACAGTTTAAAAGTGATCCACTCCGAGCTATGGAAAAAAGTATTGACCGCAATCTCTCTCCCGCACTTTGGACATTGCCTATTTTAGCTATTAGCTTGGGGTCACTTTTATTTGTTGACTCTGTCATCATTGAAATGTTGAGCTTAAGTTTATTGGTATCATCTGTCATGGCATATTTTATTAATATGACTTTTCTGCCTGCATTGTTGAGTTATTTTGTTGTTAAACATCCTCGTGTAGGGTTTGCACGTATATGTTATGGATTTGCAAATCGTGAAATTCATTACAATCCGCGTCTTCTTCAAGTTTTTATAGCTGTGACAATTATTATTATGGCTGTTATCGTTTTACGTATTGGTGCAGGCAATGAGAGCATGTTTGACACACAGGTTAAACATAAAACCATTACGTTAAAACTTCCTTACGAAGACATTGATCTTTCGACTTTAAAAAAGTTAGAGCACTTTGAAGCTGATTTACGCCACGATAATCGAGGAATCGAAAAAGTAGATTCGATTCAAAATGTACTAAATCAGCTCGATATAGCAAGTTCACCAAAAGGTCCAATGGATGAACAACGTGTATTGCAAGCATTATTTTTCCTTGAACTATACGATATGGAACATACCTATATAGATAATAAAGCACTTAATATTACGATTACGTTAGAAAATGCAGATCATTCTGCTGTTATACGCTGGTTAAAGGGATACAAAAAGCTACCGTTATATTTTACAGATCGCGATACGCTTTCTGAGAGTGCTAAAATGGATAAAAGAATAGTTTTAGCATCTTCCCTTTTTTCCGCATTGCTGATGATAGGAATAGTAATGGGATTAGTGTTCCGGTCTATAAAAATCGGATTTGTCGGATTTGTGGCAAATACTATACCCGTTATATGGTTTGGTCTGTTTATGGTTATTTTTAATTTCAATCTTAGTATTGAAGCGTTAATTGCAATGACTATCTCAGTAGGTCTTACATCAGATACTATAATTCATTTTGCCTATAAATACTTTAGAAGCCGTTATTTTGGCAGAACAAAAAAACATGCCCTGGAAATTATGTTTTTCTATGCAGGCGTACCGGCTATTGTAGGAGCAATTATATTGATGGGAGTGTTTGGGTTACTAAGCTTCACAGGTTTAGATACATTAGTTCTTATTGGGGGCTATGGCGTAGTACTTATGTTCTTTTCATTAATAAGCGATATGTTTATTCTTCCTGTATTATTACTGGCAATTGATGAACAAAAAGATTATCACGCAACAATCCATGGCTACGAACACGCTAATCAAGCAAAAAAGTGAATCTTTTTCAGATTGCAATCAATTCTTTCGAATTGCTCTTGACATTCTCTATAATTTCCCCTATAATTCCCGTCCACAAACGATGAGACGCTTCGAAAGAAGAGTTAAGTTTGAGTTTGAGATCATTGAAAAC
>JAYVLH010000085.1:0-21180 GCA_043759555.1 Sulfuricurvum sp.
TAACGGCACACAGAGCACAAAAAATTGCTTCCTCCATTCTTGGTAAAGAGCTCAAAGAATTTACAAACAGAATCGTTATTTCCAATAGTCCCACCATCCAGGTTCTTGAAGAGCAGGGCAGGGGGATAACCGTTAATCCTTATTTTAATGATCTTAAGAAGAGCCTCTCGCCCTATGATTTAATTATACTAGATCCCTTAATCGCTTTTTTTGGAGCAGATGAAAATAATAATGCTCATGCACGAAAATTTATGCAACTCTTTACGCAATGGGCTTCGAGAGAAAATAAAACAATTATATTCATTCATCACAGTACAAAAAATACCACACAAGCAAGAGGGGCAAGTGCATTTACAGATGCTGTACGTCTTGTTTATGAAATAAGTTATGTTACCAATAAAGACGGTTCTCCCGATGAAACACGAAGTCATTTACGCAAGATTGCTCTTACTAAAGATAACTATGGGGCTTCGAAGCCCCTAGGCGGGAAGCAAATCGTTCGACAAATATTCCCAGAAATTAAAATAGACGCTCAAATCTTTATGAAGGATTTTTAATGGCAAATAATCAACTTAGTTTTAAAGAATTCGATATTGTCAAGAAGTTTGAAAATTCTAATGCAACCGTCAGCGAATTGCGCACAGGTGTTTTTGCTCCAATCGAAAAAATAAGTTCTACTTCCAAAACCTATACCCAATTTATTGAAAATCAAAAAAAACGCTATATTGAAACGAGCTGGGGTAAAACTGTTATTAAGGGTAATATTCTTACTCAAACACATAGAGACCTTCTTGATTGTTTATTTGCTGGTGCAAAAGAAATTAAAGAAGTTGACGGTGGAGCCATTGCTATCTATTTTTCTACTTCAGATATTTTAAAATCCTACAGCGGTACAACCTCACGTAATACAAAATGGCTCAAAGATAAGCTTGATGAGATTCAAACAACAGCAATTGAATTTCGTACAACAGATGGGGAAGATTTTTACAGTTTTAATATTATTAGCTCTTTTGCTTACAGTACAAAACATAAAAGCTTTGGAATTGTAATAACTCCAGAATATCGAAAATATTTTGAAGATCAACTCACCGTTAACTATACAAAAGAACTCCCAAAATTACTTAAAGTAAAAAGCGCATTGCTTCGAGCTATTATTCGTTTTTTCTGGACCCATTCTCAATCAAGTACAATGAGTATTGAAAATTTACTTCAAACAATTGGATTTCCAATGGAATCACTACGTACTAAACAAACTGCAATGAAAGAAATACGAGACAGTGCAGAACTTTTATTGGATTACGGAATCACGTATGAACCAAAAACAAAACTCATATACCGTAAAGGTTCTTATGACAACAGTATTACCTTCATGGGTGCCCCCAATAGAACCAAGGAACTTCCGGGTCTAGAATAAAAATAGGGAAGGGCAAGGAAGAAAGCCTTGCTCATCTCTATTTTCTATAGATATCTATATATTCTATATATATCTATAATACCTATAGAAACGTCACAATATGACTTCGTTTTTGTCATCAAATGACTTCGTTTTTGTAGTATTTGACTTCGCCTCTTCACAATATGACTTCGTTTTTGTCATCAAATGACTTCGTTCATTCAATAAAGTAGTGAATATTTCTTCTATATTTAGAACAATTTTTTAAAAACGAAGTCATTTTGTGGAAAATAGTCCCAAAATACGGTTTTTGAAAATGAAAATGAAAATGAAAAATTACAAAAAGAATATTTTCACAAAATGACTTCGTTTTTAAAAAAATAAAGCACTCAATTCTAAAAAATAAATATAAAAATTGCTTTTTTCACAATATGACTTCGCATTTTAAGTGCTAGAGCTACTAAAATAGGGCACTTTAGTAATTTTAAAAAATTAAAATTCAAAAAAGCTTTTTCTTCACAATATGACTTCGTTTTTAGAATGTAAAATAGGTAAAAGGAAAGTTTTGAGCTTGAAAATTTGATACTTTATGTATGAATCTGTAAAAGTCGGGGAATTAAGAGAAAAATAGGATTTTATGAAAAGAAAGATTTTTACAGTATTGATCCAGCCTTAAAATGTGTCTAAGTCTGGATCAAAGTAGAAAGGATTATTTTCCCGCTACCTTGTCTTTAAGTGTTGCACCTGCAGCAAATTTAGGAACCGTAGTCGCAGGCTTGCTATAAGTTTTGTCAGTACCTGGTACTTTTCCTTCTTTAGCCGCTTGCAATACTGTTTTAAAGGTACCAAACCCTACTAGTTGTACATCTTCTTTGTTTGATAATGCTTCAGTAATGGCTGCAGTAACAGCTGTGATTGCAGAATCGGCAGCTGTCTTAGTTGTGTAGTTTCCACATTTTTGAACCAATTCTACGAATTGTGCTTTATTCATTTGAATCCTTTAGTATAAAAATTATGGTGCAATTATACCGCATATACACTCTTTCAAAGCATTAACGCAGTAAGTTCTTCATTTGTGAGGTATAAGACATGAATATAGTTTAAACTAATTTTGAAATATATTATAATACGCATAGGATATCATCATGACTGTTTATTACAACCTGAATGCTCCTAAAAAATCAGTGCTTTAGGTTTTATGGTCAGCGGTTTTTAATGTGATTTTGTCCATAAGTTTTTAAATATAATATATATTATGTTAATCAAAGTAAATAATATCTAAAAAATCATCGCTCGAAGTAATACCGCTGAATCTTCTTTTAATTAATCTCAAGCTTTCAAGGATAAAATCGACAAGCTCAACTGTAGTTGCTTTATCCATAAATTACTTCTTTTTGTATGCTTTCGAAAATTGCACCTTTACTCCGTTTATGTTTATGCAATAAATCAATCTTTGTATGATACATATCTTCCAAATAGTTCCAGAGTCCTGCTAGATTATCAAAGGTTTTGTTTTTAAATTCGACATAGATATCAATGTCACTGTTTTCGGTTTGGGTATTTTTTGCATAGCTTCCAAAAAGCCCGATCTTGTCAACTTCATATGTTTTTTGAATGTATGCTTTCTCTTGAGTCAACTTTTGCAAAATATCATTTCTTGTCATCTGCATCCCTCCTCATTGAGTTTTTATATCTTGTTACATTTTCTTGTGCTCATTATAACAAAATCACCACAAACTTTGATTATCTAATCATCTATAACATCAGCTCAAATTTCCTCAGATAATCTATGCTTCCAGTCGGATTTTCCAAGTTTCGTATTAATGCACTAAGGATGATATTTGTTTGGTAAGGTATACCTCTCTAGGGTTTTGAGGACATCCATCGCGGATTTTTGTCGTTCAATGCCTTTGCAATATATTTGCTGATCTCTTTATCAAACACATAGCAGTGCGATATGCCCCATACTTGTATGGTAGCCGATCCTCTGATATACAGCGGTTGTTTGGATGCGAGTATTTTGTCAATTCGTCCAATAGAGAGTTTGGAAGGATCGACAAGGAGAGTGATGGGAATGTTTTGCTCGCTACTGCTGGCAATGACAATAGGCTTTTTCTCATCTATTATCACTTCTCCGTGTGCAAACTCTTCATGACTATCTGCGAGTACATAACTAAGAGAACGTAGAGTGATGTCACTCATCCAATGATTGATAATTTTTACATCACTTCCAAGACGTATGCCATTGCTTGAAGTGCGCAGTCCTATCACAGAAAGTATCTCCATTGCTATATCCGCTTTTGAGCTCTCTAGCCGTATGGTTCCTTGTGGTTCGATGATGATGTCTTTTCCCATTTTGGGTGCGCATCCGACAAGCATAAAAATAAAAGGTATTAAAAAATATATGTTTTTCATGCGGCATTCACTTTGATAATTTTAATTTTAAGTAATTTTAACAGAAGTCTGTGCGCGTCGTGTTACGTAAATACAGATTTTCATTGATATAGCTGATGAAGCAGCCATCTAAGTGAATATTGTACACCCGTCAAGCACATATTTTCGCAGCCTCTTGTTTGAACTCTGCTGTATTTACAGAGAAATTATCCATTGCCTGTTAACATCACCACCCGATTTCGCCCATTCTCTTTCGCCTGATACAGCGCATCATCCACTCTTTTCAAAAACGTGTTTGAGTCATCCTGAGGCTCAAAAGCTGTCACTCCGAAACTGACCGTCAGGTTTCCGATTTGCTCAAACGGATGGTGAATGACTGCCTGACGCAGTTTCTCCGCCGCATCTTGGACGGCTGTCCCATCCGATTGCGGCATTAAAATCAGGAACTCCTCCCCGCCCCAGCGTGCCACAACATCGACCGCACGAATATTTGCCTTGACTACTGCGGTGAGAGCTTGCAGAACAGCATCGCCCGCATCATGACCAAACGTGTCATTCACCCGCTTAAAATAATCAATATCGTACATGATCAGCGATAGCGGCGTGTCGTATCTTTTGGCACGTTCGAGCTCTTTTTCGAGCTGTGCGCTGAATGCTCTGCGATTGGCAATACCGGTGAGGCTGTCGGTCGTAGCGAGAAGATTGATCTCCTCTTCTGCCCGTTTACGCTCGGTGATGTCGTGCTCAGTCCCGAAATACCCTTGAAAAATTCCGTCGCAGCTAAACAAGGGGATTCCGCTGGTTTCGAGAATGACCTTATGGCCATCCTTATGAAGGTTTATATTTTCAAGAAAAGAAAAAGGGCTTTGAGCTGAGAGGATGTTCTTAAAAATTTCGCCAACACGTGCGGCTTCTTCTGGAGGCATGAGATCAAAAGGGGTTTTACCGCATACCTCTTCTGGGGTATAACCCAAAAGAGGATAAACTTTTTCGCCGGAATAAACATAGGTGCCATGCTCATCGACTTGCCAAACCCAATCGGTTGTTAATTCGGCGATATTACGGAAACGCTGTTCACTTTCCATCAAAGTCAATTCCATATGTTTGCGCTGTGAGATGTCCTGCCACATCCCTACCATATACGTCGGTGTGCCGTCATTAGTCTGTATAATCTTCATTGAATCTTGTATCCAAATGTAGGTACTATCAGCGCTCAGCCAGCGGTATTCGTATGAATGTATCCCTTTTTCAAACAAAATAGCCATCTCAGTGGAAACTTTGGCCACATCGTCGGGGTGGATGTGTGTGAACCATAAATCCTTATTTTCAATAAAAATTTTGGGTTCATAACCCGTAAAATTGACCACGTTATTGGACATATAGATGACTGCGAAGTCTTCTGTCCAGCAGCGGTAAATGGCAATCGGCAGCGAATTTAGCAGGAGCGATAATTGTTCGTTAGCGTCCTTAAGCTTCTCTTTGGCCGCCTTTTCTTCAGTAATGTCCTGTACGGTTCCTATCATTCTGACAGGCTGCCCATCGTTATTGAGGGAGACTTCGGCCTGTTCGTGCACATGCCGTACTGTACCGTCAGGGAGCAGAATACGGTGGTCCATACTGTAGGGATTGCCATGCTCCAGCGCCTCGTGGACATGTGTTTCAACCCATTGTCGGTCTTCGGGGTGCACAGCACTTAAGAACGCATCGTAAGTAGCTCCGAACTGCTGCGGCGCGAGGCCGAAAATGCGATAAATCTCATCCGACCACTCCAGCGTGTTGTTGTGTATGTCCCATTCCCAGTTGCCGAGACAGGAGATGCGCTGCGCTTCGGTCAGACTGGCGGTGCGCTGTGCTACTTTTTCCTCTAATTCTTTCCGATACTGGGCCAGCTTATCATCCCGCGTCTGGATTTGCTCCAGCATGGTATTGAACCCAAGCGTCAGCGTTCCTAACTCATCATTGCTATGAAACTCTGAGCGCAGGGTAAAGTTGTTCTCGTGCGATACCTTTTTTATCAGGGTGATTAGGGATTGGATGGGGGAGGTGATAGCCGAAAGCAAGTTTAACAGCATCACCACTGCAACCAGAAATGCCCCAGAAGCGGCAGCAAAAGTTATCAATAGATTCCATCCCATCATCTCGTACACCGGTGCCATACTGGAACGTATATGGATTGTCCCGATTTGCTCATGCATTAAGATGGCGGGAGCAACGACTTCGATGTAGGTCATTGTGTGTATATGGTATGCGCCTTCCTTTTTGTGATGGTGATGGGGGTGCATCACCAGTCCCGGTCGGACATAGAGGGCAAAATTGTTTCCATTCTTGTCGAGGATCCCTGCATACTGGATATTTTCGATATTCTTCAGTGCCTGGACAGTCTTAACCCCCTCTGCGCGGTTGTTGGTGGCGAGCTCCGCAGTACTGATGGATGCGATAACGGATGCCTGAGCGGAAATGCTCTTCATCAGGTCTTCACGTAGCATAAACCACTGCAAAGGGGCCGATAACAGCACTGCAAACACCATGGTCCCCCCAGTAACAATGAGGGCTATAGCTATGAATTTTTGGCGAAGGGGTGCATCCTTGAACCAACCTGAGAGTTTCATTTCCTCTCTCCCGATTGTGCAACGATGCGTGCCGTTAAAAAAAGTATTGAAGATAAAAAGGAGACTAAAATCATTTAAAAAATCCTAAAATATTGCAATAGATAATTGTAGCATAGGTTTTTATTAATTTGTGTGATAAATGGTCTTAGTGGCAGTCTACCCTTTTACCAGCGATTAACATTCGCAAATACATTAAAAGGGGGTCAAAATAATCGAAAAGCGATGGTAACCTGCTTCATAGCCGTATTCCAATATAAAATTATGCTTGTTAACGATTTTACTGATAATATTAAGCCCCAATCCAAACCCCTGCATCGTGCGTGAATCTTCCTCTCGCGTAAAAGGGGTGAGTAGATGTTCAAACTCTTTTTTCAATGGTTTTCCATGATTGTAAACACTTATTTTATTCAATGTGACTTCAAGAGTAATGGGAAGTTGATCGGTATATTTAAGCGCATTATCCAGAAGATTTTTCAAAGCAAGGGAGAGATATTTCAAATCACCAGTCAGTGAAAAATTGCTGTTTAACTCAATTTTTATTGCCGATTCATCTACAAGATGCAATTTTGAGAGTGCGTCCAAAACAAGGGTTTCCACACTGAATGTTTGTATATTTAAGGTATTTGTTGCCTGAAAATTTTCGATTTCCAAAAGCTCTTGAGTAAGCTGATCGAGTTCTGATAAAGAGCGTTTGATTACCTCTTTTTCCTTAGAGGATTCAATATTTTCAAGTGCGAATAATCCTCTCGAAATTGGGGTACGCAACTCATGTCCCACATCACGTAGCAACTCTTCTCTCGAGTGGATCAGATTTTCAATGGTTTGTGCCATCTCGTTGTATGTTTTTGCCACTTCACCTATCTCATCTCGGGAGAGAACATCACTGCGGTTACGATAATCACCTGTCGCAAATTTTCGCATACTTGAGGCTATGGCGCGCAAAGGGGAGAGCATCCGAATAATGATAAGAAAGATGATGGCCAGTACAGCAATATCCGCAAGAACGAGATAGTTTAGTACCCACTCCTCTTTTTGTGCTTCACCCAGCGTCGTGTCACGCAAATACAGCTCTTCATCGATATATCGGACATGCATAATATAATCTCCACCCTGTGCCTCAAAGATTTCAAACATACCAAAAGTATGCGGTTGTCGTATAATAAAGCGTTTTGACGGCTGAGGCGCTATTTTGACAAGATTTAAGGTTTTAAGCTTGCTTTCCAGTTCTTCTACTGATGAAACTGCCATCCATGTAAATATTTTACGCCCGTCAAGCACATATTTTTGCAATAAAATTGCTTCATATCTTTGTGTATTGATTTTGTCTATCTGATAGCCAATACCGATCATGAGGGTTAAACTAATCAAAAAAAGTGAGGTAATTTTAGTAAATATTGACATGAATTAGCCGGTGAACTTGTAGCCGATGCCCCACACCGATTTAATATAAAGGGGCTCTTTGGCATCGTCACCGATTTTTTGACGGAGGTTACTTATGTGCATATCGATAGTACGGTGTTTTGTCTCTTCATCCAGGCCCAGGGAATGAATAATCTGATCGCGTGATAAGTTTTTGCCACGGTTTTTCACTAAAAGAAGAAAAATATCAAATTCAATACGTGTCAAATCAATCTCATATCCATCCATCATGAGAGATTTATTGGATTCATCAATTGTAAAATCGGATACGGTAAATTCATTTTTATGACCGTAGCGGCGTAAAACCGCCTCTAGACGAAGAACAAGTTCTCGCGGTTCATACGGTTTATCCAAATAATCATCGGCACCGAGGTCATAACCATAAATTTTGTTCCCAATGTCAGTGCGAGCAGAGGAAATAATGATAGGAATGTCGAGCTGCTGTTTGATAGTTTTGGCAACATCAAAGCCATCCATTTCAGGAAGCATAAGATCAAGCACTACAATGTCAAACGGCTCCTTGCGTATCAATAACACATCCAGTGCTTCTTTTGGACTTGTGTAGCCGCAAGTCGTAAATCCAAACGGCTTTAAATATCCGATAATAAGTTCTTGGAGTGCACTGTCATCTTCGATGAGGAGAACTTTTTTACTCAATTTCCCACTCCTGTATATGGCGGATGAATTGCCGCTTTTGCTGTGGTGTCAAAATGGTATGAAGTTTCTTAAGCAATCGTGTTTGAATTTCTACAGAAGAGCTCTGCATCTCTATACTTTTGGCACGAAATATTTTTTCATCGAAAGTAGGATTGAGAAACAGAGCATTAAGCTCTTGTTGTGTTTTGGCATTTTGTTTGTGATAGAGGCGCGAAGAATTCTGATACTCCCGCATAATCTCTTTGACGGCTTGGTACTGTTGAGCAGTAAGATGCAAATCATGCAAATCCATGGGGAAGCGACTATGCTCGTCAGAATTTGCCCATACGAAATATAACAGTGATAGAAGCATGACAAATGATTTCATTGTTATCCCCTTGCTGTAATGGCTTTGATCGCATTGTCTTCAATCAGTCCCTGCTCTACATCGCTATGACACGCTTTGCAGTTGGCACGGCTTTTAACGAGATCACCTTGAAATACCTCAGTAGGAATGTGCCGATGAGTTCGTTTCCAAAACGGTGTTTGCGTTATTGCTATGATATCGCGATTTTGAAGCGTTTGCATCATTTTAACCGACATTTCTTGTTTTGAACCCTCAGCCGAATGCGCAAGAAGGTACTCCAAAATAGAGCGATTATCGGCAGGTTCCAAAGAAGCATCATCTCCAAAATGGTTTGATAGACTCCCCATTAATTTCGTCCACGACTGTTTGGGCAAAAGAGAGGGTGGATACAGAGTATGGCAAGAAGAGCATTCGTTTACAAACAACGGATGCTCTTTTGCATAATCGATTTTTGGCGTGTGCGAAGCGATCAGCGGATTATTGGGGACACTGAGAGCATAGATAAGGATACCGATACTTCCGCCGATACCGATAAAAGCCACTACTTTTTGAAACAAAGATAAGGCAGTATTGTCGCCTTCCATATTTTTATGACCGTCTATAATTGACGTTAGCGTGCCATCTGAGGAATGTAAAAGTCGATCCATCAGCACACCACTCACATGGACCGCGATCAATACCCAGAGTGCATTAACGAAAAACTCGTGGATCTCTTTGAAAAGATCCATTTCACGAAATACACCCGTATGTAAAAAAGCCAAAAATCCGCGATTTTCTTGAATCCCGTATGCTAAAAATCCGCTGACAATAGCCAAACCTACTGTTATGAACATCGCGATCATGCTATAACTTGCCGCTGGATTGTGCCCAATATACTGACGCGAGGCGTGAAATATCCCTGATAAATACTCTTTTAATGCGCTGATCTGAAAGCTAAAATCACTGAAGCGGGAATATTTTGGTCCCATCAGCCCCCATAACAAACGAAAAACGAGCAATCCTGCAAGGGCACTGCCAAGTGCGACATGGATACTGAGCCAGCGATCTTCATCAGCACTGATCCAAGCGGCTACAATAAATGCGACAAAAAGCCAGTGAAATAGTCGCGTAGGCAGTGTCCAGACATAAATCCGTTTCATCATAATCTCCTAATGGTTATTCCCAACGTCCATAGTTGGGAATATTTATTTCGCGCTCGCGGTAGCTTCCTGCTTCTGCATTGGTGTGGCAGGCGTTGCAGTTGGCGATGCTTTTTACCGCTGGCTGGGTAATCATTTTTTTAGAAAGCTCACTATGCTCACTCACAAAATGGGGTGTTTGAGAAATACGCAGGGCAACAGCACCTCGCATATCCGTAATGCGATCATTTTTACTCGCATACGTCATCAAATAATTTTGGACCGTTTTGGTGTCTGCAGTATCCATAGTCGCGTCTGTACCGAAATGGTTATCAAGACCTTTCATGGTTTTATCCCACGATCGTTTGGGCAAAAATCCCGGCTGATAGGCCATGTGGCATGCACTGCACTCTTTTTTATACAAAGCAGCTGCACTTTGATCTTGTTTACTCAATGGTTTACTCTGCGTCGGGCGCACATGCTCCATCTCATCATCATCGGCGTAGAGATAAGCACCTCCGACCAACAAAGCGGCAACTAGTGATACATTCCATAATGTTTTCATGATAGATCCTTTTAATTTTTTTGGATGTAGGTGAGAACATCACCTTTTTCTTGGGCTGTTCCCTCACGTGCGTAGACATCCACGAAATTGCGTTTGAGCCATTTTTTGACCTCTTTGACACTTGTAAGCCGTTGTGCATTGGCACGAGGTGAGAGCGGTTCAATCACTTTTCCGGTGAGGGAATTTTTACCCGAATTACTCAGATTAACTGTATGACACGTAGTGCATGACATCGGCTTTCCTTGTTTCCCCATATGGGTCGAGGTAAAAATTTCTTTTCCTCTGGTAGCATCAAATCCTGTAAAAGATTTATTTTCGGTTTTAGCCGTGGATGAGAGCTCATTCATGTATTGAACAACTTCAGCCGATGCTCCCATGAGCGACATAGAAGAGATTAATAAGACCGCTAGGTATTTCATACCGTCCTCCTTGGTTTAGATGCTGTAATGTTAGAGCAAAGATGTCAATCTTTCCCATGAACTCTCTTGACACTTTCTTGACACAATTTAGGTATAGTTTTCTTTTCAAAGAACCTGATTTATCCACTTTGTAAAATAACCTCAAATGAAAGATCACCATGACACCCTTTATCGCCATGCTTATTCCCGCTGTTGTTGCCTCACTTGGAGGAATATTGGCTCTTTTTTGGAATCCTTCACACAATGCCCGCAGTTTAATCCAGCACTTTGCAGCAGGTGTCGTACTCGCGGCTTTGGCTGTCGAAGTTTTACCGGAACTGGGACGTGAACATGCGCCGGCATGGATTTTAATCAGCTCATTTGCAGTGGGTGGGGTACTCATGTATCTCATGAAGCTGTGGAGTATTTCTTTGGAAGCTAAAGCTGAACATTCAGGCAATAGCACGTTTAACTATGGTCTGATTGCCGCAACCTTTATTGATGTTGCAGTTGACGGATTTATTATCGGTGCCGGTTTTGCCGCTGGAGGAAATACCGGTTTGATTTTAGCATTAGGCTTATCCGTTGAACTCCTCTTTTTAGGATTAGCCTTGGTCTCTGATACGATCAAGGGATGGCGTGTCATTGTTATGACCTCATTATTAGCAAGTGTTGTTTTGACGTGTACTTTGTTAGGCAATTATCTATTGGCAGGTGCTTCGACGAGTATTATTAGTGCAATACTGGCTTTTGGTGTGGCAGCTTTGTTGTACTTAGTCACGGATGAATTGTTGATCGAAGCGCATGTCGTAGAAGAAAAACCCTCTTCTACGCTTTGGCTGTTTGCCGGATTTTTAGTGTTTTGGAGTATTCAGCTTTTTAGCAATGCATAAATTTAAGCTTATTGATCTTTCGGTGTCATCAGTAAGAGAGTTACTGGAACTACATCTTAAATATCAAGATATATTGATTTATAGATTAAATTTGGTTACAATATTCTCATCGGAGGACTTATGGAAAACTTTTTAGAAACTATTTCCTCACTTAACGACGAAACCAGAATAAAAATTCTGGCATTTCTGGATCAACATGGACCATTGTGTGTCTGCGACATGCAAAGCTCGCTCGGGATGATTCAGTCGCGTCTCTCACGCCATCTGAAAATTCTCAAAGACGGCGGGTTCTTGCGGGTCGATCGGTGCGGAACATGGGCCTATTATTCCATACGAAGTCCCCTGGATCGTTTCCGTAGCGAAGCACTGGCTGAAATCCGCTGTTTGGGAATTGAGCTTCCCTCATTAAATAAATTATCTGAAACAGGAGACTGTAAATTATGAAAAACGTTCTTATCCTCTGCACCGGTAATAGCTGCCGCTCGATCATGGGAGAAGCCTTGATTAATGCAAAAATGGGTGATTGTGTATTTGCACAAAGCTCAGGGGTCAAAGCCAGCGGAAAAGTCAATCCACACGCGCAAGAGCTTTTGGAATCAAAAGGGTACTGGAGAGAAGAATATCATTCCAAAGTGATTGATACGGTTATCGATACCCCTTTTGATCTCGTTGTTACCGTCTGTGATCATGCTCACGAAACGTGTCCGATGTTTCCAAAAGCTATTAAAACAATCCATGTCGCATTCGAAGACCCTAGCGGAAAAGAAGTTGAAGAATACACTAAGACATTGGCACTTATCGAAGAGACATTGCTCCCGATTATTAAAGCGGAGTTGTGCGACTGATGTGGCAGGAGAGCGTCAATATCATTGTCTATCAGTGGTTTGGTCTTTCACGTGGTGATAAACTTGCCGATGCGCTCAACTTTTTTATCTACGATACGGTAAAAATCCTCTTTTTACTCACGACAATTATCTTCGCGATCACCCTTTTACGCTCGTATTTTTCTACCGAGAAGGTGCGCGTATACTTAAGCAAAAAGCATGAATTCACCGGAAATGTCCTCGCTGCGTTATTTGGGATCATCACCCCGTTTTGCTCATGTTCAGCGATTCCACTGTTTTTGGGTTTTTTACAAGCACGTATTCCGCTTGGAGTAACGTTTAGCTATCTTATCTCTGCTCCCCTAAACAATGAAATCGCCATTGCAATGCTCTTAACGATATTCGGATGGAAAGTGGCGGCATTATACATCGGATTTGGTTTAATGGTTGCCATCATCGGTGGTATTGTCATAGGGCGTCTCGGACTCGAAAAAGAGGTACTTATTGAGGTAAAACCTCTCGTTGGAGAGATCACAGCAGATGAACAAAAAATAGCCTTTAGGGTCAGACTAAAAGATGCCAAAGAATACACACAAGACATCCTCACCAAAACATGGATTTATGTCCTTGCCGGTGTCGGAGTGGGTGCGTTTATCCACGGATATGTCCCGACCGAGTTTATTGTACGTGTTGCGGGAGCCGATAATATCTTTGCCGTCCCTCTTGCGACGCTGTTGGGTGTTCCGATGTACTCCAATGCCGCAGGAGTAATGCCGTTGATCGAAGTGCTTACCGCCAAAGGGATGCTGATGGGAACGGCACTTAGCTTTATGATGGCGATTACGGCGCTAAGTCTGCCTGAGGCGATGATCTTAAAACGAATCATGAGTCTAAAGCTTATTGGAATCTTTTTCGGTACTGTGACGCTGGGTATTATCGGTGTTGGGTATTTGTTTAATGCAATTTTATAGGAGTTAATATGAAAATAGAAATGATGAACCATACAGGCGGAGTCAAAGCTTTTCTTTCAGGCTTTAGTACCGAAGAGTTAAGTGCAAAAATAGAAGCATGTAAAAGTGGAGAATGTTCGTGTGAATGTGACCCTGCAATGATGCAAAAGATTGAATCAATTGATCTCGTTAGCGTTGATGGCGGTTCTACCATTACGATTACCGGAGACGTAAATGCCCAAATCCTCGCACCCATGATGCAAGAATGCTTACTAGGAGAAAAACAATGAAAATCGAAATTTTAGGAACGGGCTGTTCCAAATGTAAAGCCCTCGAAGAGGCAACCAAACAAGCAATAGCCCAAAGTGGCAAGTTTGCTCAAATCGAAAAGATTGAAGATATCCAAAAAATCATGGAGTACGGTGTCATGAGTACTCCCGGACTCGTAATAGACGGTAAAGTCGTGAGTACCGGAAAACTGCTCAGTATCAATGAGATTGTCGAATTGATCCAAGCGCACTGATGGAAAGCTTCCTTGTAGGTCTGCTTGAATCGCATGGGGCATTGGTCTTTGCCGGAGCGTTCAGTATCGGAGCACTCACTTCCCTCGCCCCTTGTTCCATCATCTCCGTTCCTTTGCTGGTCGGAAGTGCCCTTGGCATGAGTTCACACCTATCACCGCGTGAACGGGTACACTTCACCTATATCTTCGCTTCGCTTTTTGCGTTGGGTGTTACGGTGAGTTTCTCTGTTCTCGCCTATATGGTCGCCAAGATGGGATACTTTTTTTCTATTGCACCGCTGGAAGCGTATATTGCAGGAGGAATTGCGGCAATCGCTATCGGTCTGTATTCGCTTGGGATTCTCCCCGAAGTAATCGATAAAGGGCGATGGATGAGCCGTCTTATCAGACTTCGCTATCTTGGAGCCTTTTTAATAGGGATGCTCTTTGGTCTTGTCTCCACTCCGTGTGCATCCGCTCCTCTGGTAGCAATCATCACTGTTGCCGCCAATGCACCTGATTGGTATGCGTATGCTCTTGTCCTCACCTTCGCACTGGGGCATTCATTGCTGCTGTTAGCGGCTGGGGTGTCTGTCGGATTTGCCCAAGGGGTCGCTTCCAGCTCAAAAATAGCGTTTATCACCGGATGGACAACCAAACTCTTCTCCTTTGCTCTCATCGTCATCGGAGTTTATTTTTTTACCTTAGCATATCAACAATTATAAAGGATCACCATGTTTAAATTATTGACTTTAGTCGCACTGTGTGCTTCACTCTATTGTGCAGAATTACAACCGCACCCTTATTCTTTTGTTCAAAAAGAGATAGGCCGTGGTCAAATCGTCATGGTCGAAGCGGGTTCCACCCATTGCCAATCGTGTATCGATATGGCAAGATTACTGTACAATGAGATGGAACTTAAACCCGATCGCAAGATCTTTTTCGTCAACGTCGGAGAAGAGCGTGATGCGGCACGTGCCATGAAAATCCAAATGATCCCGACACAGATCATTTATGACGGCAGCGGAAAAGAAATCGACCGTCATATCGGCGGATTCACCACCGACGGTCTCAAACGTTTTTTAGTGAAACATAAAATCTAAGTGGCCACTTATCGAAGTGCTGGTCGCTGCTGAAGAAGTTACAGCGGTTTTCGAAAAATACCTTTCTAATTCTTATTTGTTTACGAATTTAATTTATACTTCTTAAATAAATATGAATCGGATTCAATGAAGTCAAATCACAAATCAAAAGTATTATTTAAAATTGAAGACAAGCGGTTTGTAATAGAGTATACATTATTTAAATTGGGAAACTTACAATGTTGTCATGTTGAATTTGGGCAGAGAGTAGGTCCTTTTACAGCGCAATTTACTATGAATAACATGTCGAAGCATCATGCTCTTTTGGTTTTAAGACAAGTTGTACGTGAAACACAACAGCGTTACAGTCATTACGATATAGTTATATTCACCTCTCTAGATGGCAATATTAAACGTGATGCAATTTATGAACGTATTGCAAAAGATATGGCTAAGCGCCAACAGTGTCAAATAAGTTATGCACAAAAAGGGACTCACGGAAAAATATTTATTTTGCACCGAGGTTGCTACAACGAAACAATTAAGAATGACTTATTGAACTATCTATCTAAAAATGGTCTTTTTAATATAGGGGGAAGGCTATTAGCCTCATATTATTTTATTTCTAATTTTATACTAGAGAATATTGAAGGGCTACCTTTAGAATGGTAATGTTTTTTTTCTAGATGCTAAAAATAAAATCTAATTTCACACTATTTTTCTTTTGTATTGCATTACATGCAGAATCAACGGGTTATATTGAACTAGGCACAATGGCAATATCACAAAAAAGCAATACGGAACCGATGCTCTTACATGCCGATAAGTCATTATCTTCTCTTGATGGTTTCCCCTTGGTTCAAAAAGAAATAGATCCGTATCTAAGCTTTGAATATATCAATACGTTTGATGACGTCCTATTGACAACAACCCTCAATGAAGAGAACAAACTCTCTTTCAGAGCCGAAGGTGAAACGTTTGGTATTGAAGCCTTTATTAGACCCTCGGATGAATTTAAAAACCCATATACATTATATTCAAAAAGAGAGACAACCCTCGTTACCGAAACTGGTGCCGGAGCGATCTATAAAATACCAGTGAGTGATAGTTCTTCTTTAGAATTAGCCTATATTCTCTCTAAAAAGAATGTTTTAGATGACGAGCTAGGCTATCAAATGCCGTCTCTTCAACGTGAGGGCTATATCCATAGAGCACAATGCAAATGGACAAACGATCTTTTTAAACTCACAACAGGAGTGTTTGCTACTCAGAAAATGGGCAGTGCAGAAAATCATAAGGGGGCTGATCTCGAACTTTCAAGTGTATACACATTTGATAAGATGCTAATTCAAGGAACAGCCAAATTTTCACATACACAATACAGTGATATAAATCCATTTTTTGAGAAAACCCTTAATCAAGATAATTTAAAAGCTTCTCTATCATTGGAATATGATTATTCCAATGAAGGGTACTATGCGATTGCAGGTATTATGACTAATCGACAATTCAGCAATATACCATTTTTTGACTCTTCAAAAAATACTTTATCGCTAGGAATAGGTAGAAATTTTTAGTACATTCATCATAAAAAAGGATAGTTAGTATGAAAAAAATTATATTGGTCGCATTGATGGCAAGTAAATTATTAGTTGCAGACACTGGCGTTTATGTGGGTATAGATGGAGGAGTTACTTGGGCTGTCTCTAAAACATCTATTCCTTCGTTAAATTTTAATGAATCAGAAAAAAGTCATGGCAGTGCTGAAACTTTTAAAGTTGGTTATTATTTAAATAAGAATAATCGTATCAATGGCTTTTATCATAAAATCAATGGTACCGATGCCAATGTATATGGGGCTGGATATGACTATCTATTTGGAGATACATCATTTAAGCCTTTTTTAGGAGCAATAGTGGGGTATTCACGTTTTAGAGATGATGGGGATAATCTTACACCAGCTACTGATATACGTGGAAATATTTTTGGTTTTCAAGCTGGAATAAATTACACAATAAATGAAAATATTTCCCTAGAAGCAGGTGCACGTTATTTAAAATCGTTTGCCATTCAAACAATTAATGATGAGGGAACGGATGTGACATTTAAAGTTGATCCTATGCATAACTTATTTATTGGTGCAAACTATAATTTTTAGTACATGCTCAAAAAGGTATAACAAATAAAAAAATGTCTTCTGTTTGGAGATCATTCCATCTTACCTTGATTCAACAAGATCCAAAAAGGAATAAATATGAAACTACTCTTAGTTGAAGATGACGAAATGCTTGGAGAAAGTCTTCAAAAAGGTATTAAAAGTGAAGGGCATGCTGTTGATTGGGTAAAAAGTGCGGATGAAGGTTCTTTTGCTATATATGCGAGCACATATGATTTAATGATACTGGATTTAGGTTTACCAGATTATTCGGGACTAGAACTTCTAAAAAGAATACGATATCAAAATAATACGATACCGATTATTATTATAACTGCAAAAGATACAATTCCAGACCGTGTAAACGGTCTGGATGCAGGAGCTGATGATTATCTCGTCAAACCGTTTAGTTTATATGAGCTCTGCGCGCGTGTTAGAGCAATCACTCGTCGTTTAGGAGGAAGAACTGATACTTTGATTGAACATTACGGGCTTAGTTTAAATCCTAAAACATTTGAAGCTACAATAGACAATGAAGTACATCAACTTTCAAATAAAGAGTTTACAATCTTGGTCGCTTTACTTGAAATTCCGGGCGCACCGTTATCAAAAAGTCAGCTTGAAGAGAAACTGTATGGTTGGGATGATTCAACTCAAAGTAATACAGTTGAAGTTTTTATCCATGGATTACGGAAAAAACTAGGTTCAAAATGGATAAAAAATATTCGAGGTTTGGGATATTTTATTCCAAAAATACCTTCAAACGAATCAATATGAACTCTATTAAGTCTAAACTTTTAATCACACTTACAGCAACGATTATTTTTGCGTCATTGATTACAACGATAGGCGTATATTGGCAAATTAAAAATGAAACTAATGAATTATTTGATTACCATCTTAAACAGGTTGCAGAAATATTTTTAAATGCCACATCGATTTCTCCCGATCAATTTAAGCATAAAAGCGACATAGAAAAAATTGATGCTGACTTCGCTTTAGTTATTTTTAATACAAGACATAAACAAATTTATTCAACAGGGATTGAAGGTATCATCGCTTATCCAAATGTTCTAGGCTACAATGATAGAATAATCTCTAAAGAAGTTTGGCATACGTATTCACTTAAAAATAATAAAAGAACGGTTTTGTTTTTACAGCCAGAAAAAGTACGAGAAAATATTGCTGTTTCTACTGCTTTTATGGCAATCACACCTTTTTTAATCATATTACCAATTTTTGCAATTTTAATTTGGCTAATACTTAAAAGAGGCCTAATGCCACTCGTAAAAATTAAAGATACAATTGACAGCTTAAATGAAAATACTCTTGAACCGTTGATTTTTTCTGCTATACCAAAGGAATTAAAACCGCTAACAGAAGCTTTAAATAAAACAATTGAACGATTGAAAATTGCTATTGATGCTCGAAAAAACTTTCTAGCAGATGCAGCTCATGAATTGCGTACTCCATTGTCAGTTCTTAAACTCCAATTAGAGTTAATATACAAGACTACAGATCAGACAGAAAAGCAAGTATTACTACATAAATTAGAAAAAGGAATTGATCGCTCAAGCCGACTTGTTGAGCAACTTTTGACTTTATCTCGCCATGAAAGTAATCATTTTCATGATGTAGATCATGAAAAAATTGATTTGGCGCAATTAGTGTCTGATGTTTTAGTAGAATCGCTGCCTTTAGCTGAAGTGAAAGATATTGAATTTGAGGTTAATCGAATTGAAAAAACTTTAGTGTACGCAAATAAGTATGAAATTGAAACTGTTATTTCAAATTTGATTGATAATGCTATCGGATACACACCCAAAAATGGAATAGTTTCTTTGAATGTATTTAATCAAAATAATTTAGTAATTTTAAAAATTTCTGACGACGGTATTGGTATAAAAGATACGGATAAAACACGAATATTTGATCGTTTTTATCGAGTTACAAACAATCAAACAATTGGAAGTGGTTTAGGATTATCCATTGTAAAAGAAATTTGTAATAAATACAATGCTTCAATTGAAGTAAAAGATAATTTACCAAAAGGAACAATTTTTCTATTAAATTTCAAAAGTGCTTTTTAGGACAAGTCACTTGATGAAAAATACTTTTTATATGTGAATTCAACTTGCTCTTTTTCTCTCATTACTAGCGATATCAGAATTTACGAACATATTTTACGCTATACAACTTCCCATTTTACGAGTAATATAACAGTTCTTAGTTAAGTTATACTTCATATTCATCTCCTATTATTCGCATTCAAACTTTGACTAGTGATAACAATGCAGTAAGCTTGATTTACTCAACTTTATTTTGCTATTAATCTAAGAAAAGTTAAAAAACTACAGTATGAGCTGCTTCCAAAATTTTGGAGATACCCGTATATGATTTTAAAGGATTCACATTTGCATATTTCTCGATACAGTATTTTACTACTATTTATAATTCCACACTTATTCGGAACGTCACTTACTGTTGACGCAGCTATTGCCCAATTCATGAAGAATAATTATGATCTTAAAATCGCACAGCAAGAAGCCGATAAGTCGAAAGCAGATTTAACAACGGCTCAACGCCGTCCTAATCCGATCCTCTCTGGATCATATGATTATTTGGATGCTAAGCACCATTTTAGTGATGTATCCCCTGCAGCTAGTGCATTAGCAACTCTCCATCTTGATCATCCGATTGAACTTGGTGGAAAACGAGCTCGTAGAATTGAAGCTGCCAATGAAGGTATTACTTACGCTAACAACTTATTTGAGGAAACCAAAAGAGAGCAATTATTTACTTTGATTGATGCGTATTATCAAGTTCAGGCTGATGAAGCTGATTTGGCAAATGCAATCGCTGATCGTCATGATTTTGAAGATATCCTGACTATTGCTCGGGCTAAATATAATCATGGTTTTTTAAGTCAAATTGACTTTGGAAAACTTCAACTGCAAATAATTGATTACGAGAATGATGTTAATTCTTACACTTCAGCACTATCCACTGATATAGAAGCACTTGCATTTTTACTCTCAATGGATATTAATGATTTAGCTCTATCACCCTTAGTTTCAGGGGAATCTTTTTCAAAATCAATAGATGAGCTCATCGTATATGCGCAAAATAATCGATCTGACTGTTTAGCAGCTAAACAAAATATTAAGCTCTCCAATGCTTCAGTCGAACTTGAAAAGGCCAATGCAATCCCAGACGTTACTGTCGGTATAGAAATGGAAAATTACGCTCCAACGTATTCACCTCCCCTTGTTGGCATAAGCGCGTCAATCCCTTTACCCATTTATGATCGTAACCAAGGCGCTATTCAAAAAGCTCGTATTACAGCTCTTCAGGCAATAACTCAACAATCAAAAACTCTACAGCAAGCCGCTTCAGAAGTTCGACAAGCTTTTATTCAATATCAGTCTCAACAGCTCATCTATGCTTCTATGCAGCACGGATTTGACTCCTCAAAAAGATTGAAAGAGAAGCAAGAAAAAATATTTGCACTCAAAGGAATTTCAATTCTCGAACTCTTAGATGCACAAAAAATCTATCGCGAGTATCAAAAAAAGATGACCAAAGCAGATATTAACTTACATGTAGCCCTATCACACCTGAAGCTGTATTCAGGATTACCTCTTATTGATTCAAAAGGATATTAATGCGTTTCCCACTTTTTACTCTCTCATGTACCGTTGCATTTATTTTACTCACCGGCTGTGACAAAGCACACCAAGCAAGCTCTCAAAAAATAGCAGAACCCATTGTTCAGCCTCTTGCTATGGTTTCACCACAGTTTGGTACCTTTAGTACACAAATATTGGCTACAGCGTCTATTCAACCTTCCCCAGATGGTATTGTATCGATCACAG
>JAYVLH010000086.1:0-10571 GCA_043759555.1 Sulfuricurvum sp.
GGCAACGATACGCAAGCGATACACACCTATACTCGTGAACTGTTGCAAGTCATCTTGAATCTCTTGAAAAATTCGAAAGAAGCACTCGAAGAGAAGAACCCTGATACAGGGTATATTTATGCAAGCGTTGAAAGTTTGGGGGATTCAGTCTTAATACGTATTTGTGACAATGGCGGGGGGATAGACCCGGCTATCATAAGTCGAATTTTTGACCCCTATTTTTCGACTAAAGATAAAAAAACAGGTACGGGTCTTGGACTGTATATGTCAAAAACAATCGTTGAAAAGCATTTGAACGGAACCATCACCGCAACCAATACCAACGAGGGGGTTTGCTTCACCATAACGATCTCAAAAACAAAGGGTCAGGATGTATGATTTAAAAACGATAAAAGAAAAAGTCAGCGATCTTCGTGTGCTGATCGTCGATGATGAAGAGTTAATACGCCAGGGGACAATCGTTTTTATGAAAAAGTTTTGTGCGCATGTCGACGGTGCCAAAAATGGTGAGGAAGCCTTGAAAACATTTAGAGAAAATGGACCGTATGACATTGTTCTTACCGATATTCGTATGCCAAAGATGACGGGGTGGGAATTGGTCAAAGCACTTAAAAACATTGACTCAGAACTCTTTGTTGCAGTTATGACAGGCTCACCTGAAGTGGATGGAGCATTTGCCAAAAACTGTGATATGTATATGGCGAAGCCTATTAATATTGATAAAATGCAAACAATGCTGGAAATGATTATTCAAAAAAGAGGCTTCTGAAAATGAAAGCAAGTCAAAAAGAGATAGCCTTTATTATCTCTGTATTTATGCTGCTCTTGTTCGTGTCTATTGGTGCAAAGTTGTACAGTATTTACAACCTGCAAAAGATGCATGAAATCACTACGAGAATCACGGAACACCCTTTGAAGGTTTCCAATGCCGCATTGAATTTTCAATTGGATGTTTATAAAACGAGAAATGAATTAAACAATATTCTATTTTTGTTTAATAAAAAGAACCTGAATGAGCGGATCAAGTCAATTCGTATAGTCGATCAAAGTGCCAGTAAAAACCTTACAATCGTTAATAATCTGATATTGGGAGAAAAAGGGAAACTTCTCGCTCCAAAAGCTCAAAAATTATTTGAAGAGCGAAAATTGGTACGGGATCACGTGATTGCCCTTGTTCTCAAAGATAAACTTTCTACGGCCAAAACGGTTTTTGAAAAGAATGAACTCTCCTACATTCAATTGGATGCTATAGCGGTAGAACTTAATAGTTATGCAAGAGACAGAGCAGATCTTTATCAAAATGAATCCAACGAGCTTTTTGATAACTATATGAAGATAAATATTTTTATTGTCGCAGTTCTTGTTTGTTTCTTTATCTCACTTACCTATTATATCGTTCATAGGATTTCAACGTTTATGGCCAAAAATGAGCAGTTAAATAACCAGCTAAATGAAAAGTCTATAGAAATGGAAAAAATTATTCAAGAATCGCCCAATCCCATTATGCTGCATGATGAAGATGGGAAAGTTGTCATGGTCAATAAAAGGTGGCAGGAGCTTACTGGGTACAGTGCGCAGGAGATAGATACCATCCAAAAATGGACGCAAAAAGCCCATGGAGAAAAAATGGATGCGGTTCGAGAGGAGATTGATAAAGTCTTTACTTTGAAGGGCAAAGTCAACGAGGGTGAATATCCCATAAAGACAAAAAATGGTGATACACTGATTTGGCAGTTCTCTTCTGCACCATTGGGAATTATCAACGGTAAACAAACCGTCATCTCAGCAGCTATGGATGTTACCGAGTTAAAAGCAAAAGATGAAGTTATGCTGATCCAATCACGCTACGTTGCAATGGATCAGATGATAGGGATGATCGCCCATCAGTGGCGCCAGCCTTTGGCCATTATTTCGATGGATGCAAACAACATAATGGCGGATGTTGAATTGGGAAGTTTAGATGATAAAACACTCAAGGAGACATCCCACCATATCTTGGAACAGGCGGCGTATCTTAGCAATACGATTAACGATTTTAGAAACTTTTTCCTTCTAGAAAAGAAAAAAGAGGAACTCTCCATGCAGGAGATTTTGGAAGAGACACAAACCCTTCTTGCTTCGAGCTTACAAAATAATGAGATAGCCTTAGAGATTGAAAATGAGAGTTCAAGCACGATTTTTATCAACAAGGGAGAACTCATACAAGTTTTGATAAACTTGATCAACAATGCAAAAGATGCGATGCTGCAACATACACACGATCGAAAAAAGATAACCATAAAAATCAGTGAAAATGAGAATGAAATTACCATGAGAATCTGTGATAATGGCGGCGGTATTGATGTGTTAAACATGGAAAAAATATTTGATCCTTATTTCACAACCAAAGAAAGCCTAAACGGAAGCGGTCTGGGTCTGTACATGAGCAAAATGATTATTACACAGCATCTTAACGCAACGATCACCGCAGAAAATCAAGAGGATGGCGCTTGTTTTAGTATCCGTTTGCCAAAACTGTCCATAGAAGTTAAGTCATGAATGATGTTCTCCTTCTAAAGCAGTATTGTCAATCCTTAAATGTTCTATACGTTGAAGATGACAAAGAGGTTAATGAGGCTCTAGCTAAATACCTGAGCAAATTTTTTAACCATATCGAGACAGCTTTTAATGGCATAGAGGGTCTTGAAAAATACGAATCTGGTGAGTTCGATATTGTTTTAACCGATATTAACATGCCAAAAATGAATGGTATTGAGATGGCAACACAGATCAAAGCGATCAATACAGAGCAAGAGATCGTTATTATATCTGCCTATACAGAAACCGATTATTTCTTAAATTCGATCCATTTAGGTATTTCAGACTATATCCTCAAGCCCATTATCTACGAACAGATGAACACTGTTTTGTACAAAGTGGCCAGGGCTATAGCTCTGCGCAAAGAAAACAAACGCTTCCATGAACATTTATATCAGCTGGTCGAAGAACAAACAAAATCACTCACCGATAACTATGAGCAAACAATCAAAGCCATGGTCGATTTGGTGGAAAGTCGAGACACCTACACGGGAGGACACTCTGAGCGTGTTGCACGGTATTCAAAAGCAATCGCGCAAGAAATGAATCTTGATGATGAAGAATGTGAACTTATTTTTCGTGCGGGTATGCTTCATGATATAGGTAAGGTAACAACGCCGGATACGATATTACTAAAACCGGGGAAACTTTCTGCAAAAGAGCATGATTTGATTAAAAACCATGTTACCGTCAGCTATAAGTTACTCGAAAAAATACCGATGTACGGAAAACTAGCTGCAATAGTTAGTGTACATCATGAACGGTATGACGGACATGGATACCCAAAAGGGCTCAGCGGGGATGAAATACCTCTTTTAGGACAAATAATGATCATAGCTGATGCCTTTGATGCCATGACGACAAACAGAATATATAAAGCACGTATGAGCATTGAGGATGCCCTTATAGAGATACAATCCAACAGTGGCACACAGTTTGACCCTAAGATCGTCCCCTTTGCCTGTAAAGCTCTCTCTATGGCAGTAATCAATCAAGAGATTACACAATTACCAAAAAACAACATGGAAAATGAGCGTTTTGCGTACTTTTTTCATGATAGCGTGACAGACAATTATAATCAAGACTACCTTACCTTGTTTCTCCAATCCATTCCAGAAGGTGGCCATTATCAAGCATGTGTCTATTTCTTGAGAAATTTTTCTCAATACAACAACAAATTTGATTGGGAAGTGGGCAATATACTATTGAAAACTTTTGCCGATCACTTGGAAAAAGTCTATCCCGACGCTATGATCTTCCGAATTCAGGGAGATGACTTTATTCTTATCTCAAAAGAACCTTTTTTGAAAGAATGCATTAATCCCTTATTTCTTAAAGGCACTGGAGTAGAGGCAGAATGTTACCATTTGCCCGTAGGTGATAATTTTATGGATGAAGTTAGGCGCTTGGAGCAGCGAAGCGAATAAAAAACTGCACCGTAAATTTTTGAATTTGTAACTTTATCGTATTTCAGGGGGTTAAAAGGGTTATGGCGGACAGTTAGGGGTTCGAACCCTAGATAGGTTGCCCTATACACGCGTTCCAGGCGTGCGCCTTCGACCACTCGGCCAACTGTCCATTTATAGAAGGATGAAACTATACAATCTGATCCTAAAATTCTCACTTAATTTTTTCGATTTTAGATCATCATCTGGATTTCACCCATGGTCATCTTACTATCTGTATGTGATTTCTAAATCTTGTTGGGAAACATCATTACAATGCGATACTGGGTACCTAAATTTTGTTTACTTGGCCAATCCTGTATCCAAGGGATAAAAACTCACACTAACTTCACACTTATTCTATTAAACTGTCATTTATATAGTCAGAAGATTGATGAGAAGATCTATTGTATACTATTAACATAAATTTAAATAAAGCAGTCTAATGATAATCACATCAACAACAGTAAAAAATAAGCAAAGTATATTCAAACCACTATTAAAAATGGTTGTGGCATTCATTGGTATTGCAAGCAGTTATGCTATGGCGAATGACCTTCCTAATGTGTGCAGCCGAGACCAAAATCCAAATGAATTTACCATCCTAAGCTATCATGAAATAGCCGATAAAAGTGAAACTTTGGATTCTACCTATGCGGTAACGCCAGTGCATTTTGATGAGCAGATGCATTGGTTGATAGATAACGGTTATCACTTTATCAATATCGATGATATTTTAAAGTATCGAAAACATGGAAAAACTTTGCCGAATAAAGCTGTTTTGATTACATTTGACGATGGCTACAGTTCCGTTTATGCCAATGCCTATCCTGTACTTAAAAAACATAAGATCCCCTCTGTAATCGCGTTGGTAGGAAGCTGGCTTCTCAAAGAAAATAAAGTTGATTTCAGCGGGCAAAAAATCCAACGAAACAAGTTTTTAAGCCAAAAAGAGATCAAAGAGATGGTAAGCAGCGGTCTAGTAGAAGTCGCCAGTCATAGTTATTTATCTCACGAAGGAATACAGGGTAATCCACAAGGAAATAAGGAACCTGCCATTACAACTCGCCAATACTCGTGCGAGAAACATGCCTATGAGGATGAAAAGAGTTATCAGCATCGTGTCTATAATGACTTATTAGAAAATAATACTTTTTTAGAGCACTACACGGGACAAAAGCCTCGTGTCATGGTTTGGCCGTATGGACATTACAATATCGAAGCACGTAAAATTGCAGAAAAACTAGGGATGCCGATAGGATTAACGCTGGATGATGGCAGCAATACACGTACTACCCCTTTATGGGGGTTGAAACGTATATTGGTTGAAGGAAAAATGACCCTTAAAGATTTAGAACACAACATGTTGATGCGAAATGCCAATTTGACGGATGACGACCGTACGACAAAAGCAGCGCACATTGATTTGGACTATATTTATGATCCAGATCCTGCTCAGCAGGAAAAAAATCTAGGTATGTTACTGGATCGAATAAAAAACCTAGGTATCAATACTATATATTTACAGGCTTTTGCTGATCCTGATGCTAACGGTGCAGCTGACTACGTCTACTTTCCCAATAGAAATATACCCCTGCGTGCCGATCTATTTAATCGGGTTGCTTGGCAAATTGCAACACGCACGCAAGTCAAACGTGTTTATGCCTGGATGCCGATGCTTGCATGGCAACTGCCAGAGAACAGTCCAGCTGTCAAAGATACCGTAGTGACATTGCAAGTCGACCCTACCCATCTTAATATGGGATATCCAAGGCTATCCCCGTTTTCACCAAAAGCGCGAAAAGTGATCAAAGAAATTTATGAAGATTTGGCAAAATCAGCCTACATTGATGGAATATTGTTTCATGATGATGTAACACTCTCCGATTACGAAGATGACAGTAAATTTGCACATGACCAATATAAAAAATGGGGATTGGCAGACAATGTCACTCAAATCAGAACGGATAGAAAACAGTTTGAAAAGTGGACTCAGCTTAAAACACACTATTTGGATGAATTTGCAATGCAATTAGCGAAAATTGTAGAAAATGAACAGCCTGGACTAAAAATGGCCCGCAATTTATACGCACAAGTCGCATTAAATAAAGATGCCCAAGAGTGGTATGCACAGTCGCTTACTGAGTCAATAAAGCACTATGACTATACCGCGATTATGGCGATGCCGTATATGGAACAAGCCGGCGATACCAAGCAGTTTTACGATACAATTGTTGACCACGTAAAACAACACGAATGTGGACTCGAACGTACCGTCATCGAGTTGCAAACGGTTAATTGGAGAAAAGACAATGAAGCTATTTCTCCTCAAGAATTGGAGGATACCATCAGCCATCTATATGATTTAGGGGTTCATCATATAGCGTATTATCCTGACAATGTATATACAAATACGCCCGATGCCGATATGATAAAAGAAGCGTTTTCACAAAAACCGCTACGTATGCATACATTTACACCTAGTAATACTATACCCAATAAATAAGAAAGGTCTGAAATGACTTTCACAATAGTTTTACATTTAATATGGCACACACTGTTAGGTTTTATATTTTATTATCCGTTGTTTATGTCAAGCTTGTGGATAGTTGGGGCCATCTTTTTTTATTTTAAAAATGAAAAACCTTATCTCAAATATATAATCCCACCCCTTAGAACCAATGAAAGTTGGCCTGGAGTCAGTATTTTGATTCCATGTTATAACGAAGGTCAAAATGCTGTTGAAACGATTTCATACGCTCTTAATGTGAAATATCCTGAATTTGAAGTCATCGCTATTAATGATGGCAGCAAGGATGATACATTAGAGATATTGCTCAACTTGGCAAAAGATAATCCAAAGTTAAAAGTGGTGAATTTGGCTGAAAATCAGGGTAAAGCTTTGGGACTTCAAGCCGGTGCATTAGTGGCAAAACATGAGTATTTGATCGGTATCGACGGGGATGCTTTGATAGATGAATATTGTGTATATTGGATGGTGAAACATTTTATCCGCTACCCCGCCGTTGCCGCCGTTACGGGAAACCCCCGAATACGCAATCGCACGACGTTACTCGGTAAAATTCAAGTTGGCGAGTTTTCTTCTATCGTCGGGATGATCAAGCGGGCACAGCGCAGTTTTGGACGAATTTTTACCGTATCAGGAGTAATTACGGGGTTTAGAAAAGCAGCGGTGCACGAGGTGGGCTATTGGAGTCCCGATATGTTGACCGAAGATATTGATATTACCTGGAAACTGCAACGCAACGGTTGGGATGTACGTTTTGAGCCTCGCGCTTTGGTGTGGATTTTGATGCCGGAGACGTTAAGCGGACTATGGAAGCAACGGTTGCGTTGGGCTATGGGCGGGGTTCAGGTCATGCTTAAAAATTTCACCGTTTTATTTCATCCCAAGCAAACTCATCTGTGGGGGCTCATGGTTGAACTCATGTTAAGTACGTTATGGGCGTACAGTATGGTATTGGTCTTTTTAATTTGGTTCATTAGTCTATTTATGCCGGTAGCTTATTTAATGCCTCAACAATCACCTATTTTGCCGGATCAAAGCAGTGTGATTCTCATCGGGGCATGTTTGGTACAGTTTGCTGTCAGCAAATGGCTGGATGGTCATTATGACCAAGGTTTAGGAAAAAATTATTTTTGGATGATTTGGTATCCATTTGCCTATTGGTTGCTTAATTTATTTACGGCTGTAACGGCTCTTCCAAAGGTACTGTTCGCTAAAAAAGGTCGAGCTCGTTGGGTCAGCCCTGACCGTGGTGCGCATCAACAGGTAAAAAAGGGTTAAGACAATGGAAACGTTAATTATTAATAAACGTCGTGAATTACCTAAAACCAAACGGATAATTTGGGACATAATAACTATTTTGCTTTGGTTGGGTTTTTTCTATTTATGGAAGCCTTTATTCCACGTGTTTTATAGAATCATTACCTTAAATGCACCGGTTGAAGAATTGTCAGATTGGATTTTTGGGGAAATCCATAGCGTCACTTTTGATCATGCGATCTATATGCTAGTGGCAACGCCTATAGTGCTGTTTGTACTGTCAAGGCTAAACCGGCATCAGGCACCTAGTGAGCATTTACTCTATGAGTCTAGTGATTATTCAAATTATTTTAACTTAGATGACACCCAGCTACAACAGTGTGTAAATAGCCAATTGGTTACGGTTTATTTTGATGACCATGGTCATATCATCCGTCTGGATGATCAAATTTCAGACTCACATACTCACTTAACCCTGTAAACTATTCTTCTCTAAAAAAGTTTCAAACTCGCAAGCAGGCAATGGCTTGCTGTAGTAATATCCCTGAATTTCATCACACCCTTGACTGTGCAGATAGTCAAGCTGTTCAACGGTCTCTACCCCTTCAGCAATAGTTTTAAGTCCAAGACTGTGAGCCATCTTGATAACAGCACTTACGATGGCTTTATCGTCATTATCAGTACTGATATCCCGCACGAAAGATTGATCGATTTTTAGTTTATAAATTTTAAACTGTTTAAGATAGCTCAGGGATGAGTATCCTGTCCCGAAATCATCGATCGACATACGGATTCCGCGTGTGTGAAAATTATTCATAATACTGATGGCAGAGTGAGGATTATGCATCGACATACTTTCGGTCAGTTCCAGTTCGAGATATTTTGGGGGGACATTGATCTCATGCAAAATACGTGAAATAAAGTTCGGAAGGTCATGATGGCGAAATTGAACCGCAGAGAGGTTGACCGACATAACAATGGGAAGTTGCCCATTATCCATCCACGTTCTCACTTGCGCTATGGCAGTGCGCAGTACCCACTCTCCAATGGGTAAAATAAGCCCGTTTTCTTCGGCTGCCGGGATGAACTCTGCGGGTGAGACATTTCCAAGCTCTGGGTGATTCCAGCGCAGCAGCGCTTCAGCCCCGATTACTTTTCCGTCTCGCATAGAGATTTGCGGCTGATACACTAAATGCAGCTCGTTGTTTTTCAACGCGTTACGAAGCGCATTATTCAATTGAAGATTTCGCAAGGATTGGCTCTGCATCTCTTCGGTAAAAAAGCGATAACCGTTTCGCCCCTCTTGTTTGGCGCGGTACATCGCCGTATCAGCGTTCTTGGAGAGGGTTTCCATATCTTTGCCGTCAAAAGGATAGATAGCAATACCAACAGACGCAGATATGCTTAATCCGTATTGCTCGATATGGTACGGTTGAGAGATGGCTTCAAATAGCTTTTCAATAACCCTCTCCGCACCATTAGCATCCGTATTAGAGAGGATAAAGATAAATTCATCCCCACCTAAACGCGCTGCGATATCAATATCACGGATGAGCGATTTAAAGCGCTTGGCCGACTCGACTAGCATCCCGTCTCCGATTTTATGACCGAGCGAATCGTTAATCTCTTTGAAGTGGTCAAGATCGAGAAACATAACAACAAACGATGTCTCGTTACGCTTCGCACTGCTGAGTATATAGTGAAAATAACTATCCAGTTGTGCACGGTTAGGTAATCCCGTCAACGAATCAAAATTGGCGAGATAATTGATACGCTCAGCAGAACGCTTTTTCTCGGTTATATCCTCTTCTATCGCCATATAATGGGTAATTTTGGCATTTGGTTGAAAAATCGGGGAGATATGTACCGATTGCACGTATTCCGTACCATTTTTACTTCGATTGATAAATTCGCCGTGCCAGCTCTCCTCACGATGCAAGTGAGCCCACATATCTTCATACGTGGAATACGGTGTTTTACCCGATTTAAATATTCGGGGATTTTGACCGATCACCTCATCAGGAGTGTATCCGGTGGCAGTATAAAAAGTGGTATTGCAATATTCGATACTTCCTTCCAGATTGGTGATTATAATAGAGGTAGGACTTTGCTCCACTGCTTGTGAAAGTTTAAGCAGTTGGCTCTCCGCCTCTTTACGCTCGGTAATATCCAATAGGACACCGGCCATCCACAGCGGTTTTCCATCGAGAGAATAGTCAATTACACGGCCTCTGACATGAGCCCAAATCCAATTTTCACGTTTATGATACATCCGAATTTCACACTCAAAATAATCAAGCTCACCGCTAAAATGACGCTCCAAAATTTTAAGAGCTTCTGCAAAATCTTCAGGATGGGTCAGTTTTTCCCAGGTTACATAATGGACAGGAGCTAGCTCATTGAGCGTATATCCCAAAACTCTTGCCCACGCTTCGTTAACGACATTTTCTCCGGTTTGAACATTCCACTCCCATGTCCCGGCCCCCGTCCCCCAGATAATATTATGCAGATGCTTCTTTTCATTTTCCAAATCCTCGACAAGCGCTTCATTTACTTTTTGAAGGCGGCTGTTTATGACCCGAAATCGCCATGTCAAGATCAATATACTGATAATGATGATCCCTAACAGGCGTAAAAAAAGGGTAAGTGCATCTTTGTGCAAGACCTTGTTGATATCATCAGTCCGGATATCAGCAGCAATGACATAAGGATTGCCGCCGGGACTTTTCATTGGAACAAAAACGCTTCGAAAATGTCCCCAT
>JAYVLH010000087.1:0-10620 GCA_043759555.1 Sulfuricurvum sp.
TTTTAATGAAGAAGTTAACCCTTCTCGTGCTTGAGCAATAAGAGTATGAACATTCTCATCAAATATCTCGCTTTTATAGGAAGGAAGCGCATCATGAAGCGAGATAAATAACCCTCGTCCATCATCATCCATTTTGCACGAATCGTCACTGATTTTTAGAGCAACGGTTACCGCACAATCACGCTGAAATGTATCGAGTTTATCTGCGATCTTGGAAAAAGGGTTCATCACCCTACTTCTTCGAGATCTTTTGGCTCTTCTTGAACGATATGCCCTACTCCACGCATTTCGATAGGAATATCTTTACGGTATTTTTTCTCTCGAAATGCCGGTGATTTTGGAACACCGTTCTTTTCGCCGAGTTTATAGAGTTCAGTATTAAGATAGTGAGCATCAAACTCTTTAGTGTAAGCCATATCCCATGTAATACATCCAATGCTTGGGCAAATAGCGGCACATTGAGGATCATCATACACACCAACACATTCGATACACTTCTCAGGCTGTACATAATAGCGCTTATTACCCATAGGGCTGCTCATATCATCCACAATTGCATTGACGGGACATTGTTGTAAACACGCATCGCAGGTGATGCAGGTATCATCGATAATAACAGACATTTTTTATCTCCTTAGTTCCACCCTATAAGGGCAAGCTTTAGTGCCTTAGCGGCAAGCGTAGTTATCTGGATGTATTCAGATAGCATTTTCCTTAGATGTGTGGACAATACGCAATAGCCATGGCGGTGGATTGCCCAATAAAAGCTCTTGCAGTTTCACGATCGCTTCATCGATTCGTTCACTCTCGCTTGTGCGCATTGGATAAATTTTTGCGGCCAATACCATTTTTGAGGCCGTCGGACCAATTTGTGAACAGAACATTATGTCTGCTTCTTTTACCGTTCCAATTTTGTACGCCAGTTTTTCATGTTCATCTTCGATCGCATCTTGAGAGCTGTCGAGTGTTTTCACATACTCTGCACTCTCTTGAGTGACGCGATACAGTTCAAAACTTTTCGACCAGCCGAAATGCTGATCAACAGCAATTCCATCCGATGAAGCGAATGCGATTAACATTTAGACAGCTACCGCTTCATGTGATTGACGCTGTGATTGTGAAATATCATCACGAAACGTTTGTGGAGCAATTTCAGGCGACAACACTCCGCGTTTTTTACTTGAACTGATGGTATAGTCGCTACTATTGACATAATAGTCATTATAATCAGACGTATAAGGCATATCCCAAACAATACATTCTTCCGTAGGACATGCTGCTGCACAAGCAGGTGTCGACGCATGTTCAACGCACTCAATACATTTTTCAGGTTTAACATAAGTGTATTCCCAATCATCACGAGGTGAATCATCCACACTTGCAATCGCCCCGACAGGGCACTCATCGATACATGCATCACAATTAATACATAAGTCAGTAATCATTACTGCCATAATAAACTCCTTAGTTGATTTGATATAATTTGTCTTTGCATTTTTCGTACGAGCTTGAATCTAAAATAGGAAGAAGTTTGATATCGACTGCCTTGAGCAGCACGGTCACAGAACACCCCTCACACAATTCCATCCGTTCAAACGCATCGGTAGTAATCAATGAATTCATGATTCCGCATGGAGTCTCTACACTCACTTCACTCAATACCAAACCCTTACGAAAATGTTGCAACTCACCGTTAAGATGGTTTTCAATAGAAACATTTCCCTCTTTAGCTCCTGTACACAATGCAATGGCAGCTTCTTGAATACGGCATTCCACCTCATCACCGATACGTAGCCATTTGGGCACTTCAGTTTTAAGAAGCTTTAAATCTATACCGTTTATGCGCACCGTAATACAACTAAAAAACTCATCGCTTTTAATATCTTTTACCTGCGCTACGATTGCATTCATATTAGACTCCTGCTACCAAAGATAAATAACGATACTTTTATCAATTACATTTTCAAACTGTTCTAATATCATCCCGGCAGTCGAAGTAGGCCCGAGATGACATCCCGAACATGCACCTAAATATCGTAGCCAGATTTCAGGAGTATCACCGCTCACATAATTGATCAACTCTACCCCGCCACCATCGCTTGCTAGGATTAATCCGATATTATCCGTAATAACGGATTCAACAATATCACGTTGAGAAGAGACATCTAACACACGAAATGCGACATTAATGTCGTTATTTTTATTTTTGTTACTAACATACGTTAATAAAGAATGTGCCTGAGATTCTCCGGCATGCGCTGCTTTTATCATCCATCCCATTGAACTTAAACCATCATCATTTCGTAGTAAGATCCCAAGTTTAAGCTGAGCAGTAGACATTCCAGCTTCCGCTGCAACCGTATAATGGCGTATTGAGTCAGAGATACTGGCGGTTACACCAATCCCGTTTTCATACATTCCGCCCAAATAAAAGGCTGCCGTTTCATGACCTAGTTTTGCCGCACGCTCAAAGAGCTCACGAGCTGTATGAATATTTTTGGGAACACCAAAACCTTTTACGTGCATTGTTCCTAAATTAACCATTGCATTACTATTAGTTTCTCCAAGAGATCCCCAAATTGCTTTTGCACTTATAAAATCTTTTGCATCGTAGGCTTTAATCGCTTGCTGCATCAATGTCTCTTCTTCCATGCTCACTCCCTATTTACTCTTATAAAAAGACTATTGCAATTGCTGTTCACACCTAAAGAATAAAAAATGCATTAGTGAAATTAATCTATAGTATGAAGAGAACAACATGGAATACATCATAACAGCAGAAATGAAAGAGATACGTAACCTTATTGTCCAAACAGTCGCTAAGAGAAATGCTCTCAAGCTTGAGATGGAGAACTGGTATAAGCTCAATACAAAACGTTTTGAACATACGAATGAGCTTATCACCGTTGACTCGACCCTTTCAGAACTCGATAGCCACTACAAACGGCTATGGGATTATCACAACACAAAAGTATCTTAAGGAAACAAAATGAATGAAAATCTAAAGAGTGAAGTACTTAAACATGCAAAAATTGCTTTTGAACGTGCTTGTTCAATGCGAGATAACGAACGGCTAGAAGTCTATATTTACGACGGAGCTGTAAAAACATCCGATGTATTATCCGAAGATCATACAATCATCTATACACCCACTCGAATTTTGTGCTATCAAGTATGGGGACATGATTATCTTGAAGATGAAATTATTGCTTGGATCGATCACGCACGAATGGAAATTAGTCCAAAACCTCTTGAAGAAAGTATCATTGAAACACTCAATAAAATTGCTACGTCTAAATGTGTCAGCAAAGACAAAATCAGCTCATATGAAGTGTTTGCCAATCTTCGTATGGAGCAGATTGAACAAATCGAACACGCGATTATCGAATACTGGTGGGACAACAAAGAGATAGAAAATGCCAAATCCTTAGCCCTAGAGCAGATTAAAACAGCATTAAAGAGTATGGAAGGATGATCCTTACCATCGCTTCTCCTACTGAGACGCTTCATATCGAGATAAGTACGGATCAATTTGCCAAACTTCGTCATCCGAATGTTGCTATAGAGGAGATTAATGCAATTGCTGCTTTGTGCGGTATTACACCAAAATTGTTATCTGCCTATGTAAAAGATTTGAAAAAATCACTTCAAGATACCCTTGAAGTCGATGGCTCATGCGACTACAGCGATCATCTTTAGATTACACCTATTTAAAAAAGTTTTGCACCCTATAAAATTCTGCTATTCTAAATGCAAAAATTATCCTTCAAATCAATAAAACATATAATATATTAGGGTATGGAATCATTATTAACATTTTTGTAGTAACATAGAGTAATTGAATTACACATAATATTGTGGTTTAGGTGTCTTTTAGGACATCTTTCGATGAAATTTAAAACCTTATCAGGAGAATGTCATGTCTGAGAATAAAAAGTCTATGCAACATACTGCGAGTAGCGGTATGTCGAATCACGATTGGTGGCCCAACCAGTTAAAACTTGATATCCTGCACCAGCATTCTAGATTATCAAATCCTTTGGGTGAGGATTTTAACTATGCGAAAGGATTTAAAACCCTTGATTTAAAAGCGGTCAAAAAAGATCTCATAGCCGTAATGACCACCTCACAAGATTGGTGGCCCTCTGACTTTGGTCACTATGGTCCATTATTTATTCGTATGGCATGGCACAGTGCCGGTACCTACCGAACCGGTGATGGCCGCGGTGGCGGGGGAAGCGGAAATCAGCGCTTTGCCCCTCTTAGCAGCTGGCCTGATAATATCAATCTCGACAAAGCACGCAGACTTATTTGGCCTGTCAAGCAAAAATATGGCCAGAAAATCTCCTGGGCTGATTTGATGATCCTCGCAGGCAACGCCGCGTTGGAATCTATGGGTTTTAAGACCTTTGGTTATGCCGGCGGGCGTGTGGATATCTGGGAGAGCGAAAAAGATATCTATTGGGGTGCTGAAAATAAATGGCTGGATGATAAACGCTATTCTGACCAACACGGAAAGCTAGAAAGCCCTCTTGCCGCAGTCCAAATGGGGCTAATTTACGTAAATCCGGAAGGTCCAAACGGTGTCCCTGACCCCCTCGCAGCAGCCAAAGACATTCGTGAAACATTTGCACGTATGGCGATGAATGATGAGGAAACAGTAGCACTCATCGCAGGTGGTCACAGCTTCGGGAAAACTCATGGTGCGGGTGATGCAAAACATGTAGGACCTGAGCCCGAAGCAGCCGGTATTGAAGAACAGGGATTGGGCTGGAAAAGCAGTTTTGGCACAGGCAAAGGTGCTGATACCATCAGCAGCGGTCTGGAAGTCACATGGACTTCAACGCCGACAAAGTGGAGCAGTAATTTTTTATGGAACCTCTTTGGTTACGAATGGGAACTAACAAAGAGCCCGGCCGGTGCACATCAATGGACACCGAAAAACGGTGCAGGTGCGGATTCGATACCGGATGCTCACGATCCATCAAAGCGCCACGCGCCAACGATACTGACTACTGACCTCTCCTTGCGCATTGACCCGGCATACGAAAAAATTGCAAGACGCTTCCTTGAAAACCCCAATGATTTTCAAGACGCATTTGCTCGTGCATGGTTCAAACTGACTCACCGTGACATGGGGCCACGAGCACGCTATCTTGGTTCAGAGGTTCCAAAAGAGGAGCTTATCTGGCAGGACCCAATACCTACGGCCAATCATAAACGGGTTGGTAAAAAAAATATTGCCTCTTTAAAAAGTAAAATCCTTGATTCCGGACTCTCTGTGTCCCAACTGGTTTCTACTGCTTGGGCCAGTGCTTCTACCTTCCGTGGTTCTGACAAGCGCGGCGGCGCAAACGGTGCACGTATTCGTTTAGCACCGCAAAAGGATTGGGAAGTAAACCAGCCTGATCAACTCTCAAAAGTGCTTGCCATACTTGAAAGAATTCAAGATGAGTTTAACGACGCTCATACTGGAGGAAAGAGAGTCTCACTCGCTGATTTGATTGTTTTGGCAGGTTGTGCAGGTGTTGAACAAGCAGCAAAGAATGCTGGTCATAAGATTACGGTTCCTTTTAAATCTGGCCGTATGGATGCTTCGCAGGAACAAACGGATCCTGTATCTTTTGCCGTACTTGAACCGGTTGCAGATGGTTTTCGGAACTACATGAAGACCAAATACTCCGTTTCAGCAGAGGAACTGTTGGTAGATCGTGCACAACTGCTGACACTTACTGCACCAGAGATGACGGTTCTTATCGGTGGAATGCGCGTTTTGAATACCAATATAGCACAGAGCCAGCATGGTGTCTTCACCAAACAGCCAGAATCTTTAACGAATGATTTTTTTGTTAACCTGCTTGATATGGGCACAACATGGAAGGCAGTTTCGAAAGATAAAGATTTGTTCGAGGGGAGTGATCGCGCCAGCGGTGAACTCAAGTGGACAGCCACACGAGTCGATCTTATTTTTGGTTCAAATTCCCAGCTGCGTGCCTTGGCTGAAGTCTATGGAAGCGCAGATGCACAAAAGCGCTTTATTCATGATTTTGTAGCTGCTTGGACCAAGGTGATGAATTTAGATAGGTTCGATCTGGCTTAGTCATTCAAAACTAAAACTCTTGTGATAGAATACCCTTATTTACGATTCAAAGGGATAGATATGAAGTTTAAGGACTTAGAAAGTTTTAAAAATGCTTCAAAAATTTCTCTTATTTATCTTGTTTTTGGGCTGTTTTGGATTTATCTTTCAGATACTTTCGTAGTAGAAATATCTAAAAATTCTATAGAAACCAACCTTTTACAAAACTATAAAGGTTGGTTTTTCATTGTAATTACCTCGTTATTACTTTTTATTTTAAACTACCGTTTCTTTCATAAGCGGTCTATTGTTTACACACAATATAAGAGTGAACAAGAAGAGCTTGCAATTAAAGTTTTTGAGTCGAAAGAACAATTTGATCGTTTAGCACACTACGATACCCTCACCAACTTACCCAATCGTCTTAGTTTGATTGAAATGCTAGAGACAAAAATTTCCCACTTTGCAGATCATCCCTTTGCCCTAATGTTTCTTGATTTAGATAGCTTCAAAGAGATAAATGACTCCTTTGGTCACCAGTTTGGAGATCAGGTTCTGATTCAGTTTGCACAACTTCTGCGTCAACTTCTTCCTGCTGATACCTTTATTGTTCGTACGGGTGGAGATGAGTTTGTTATCATATTAATGTGTAAAGAAAATAAAGATCAAATCCAACAACTGATGCAGCACTTTATACAAAAGCTAAACAAGCCTTTTAGTATTGATTTGATTGATGTTTATATCACAGCAAGTATTGGTATTGCGATGTATCCAAAAGATGCCTCTAGCCAGGAAGTACTTATGCAAAAAGCGGATGCCGCTATGTACAATGCTAAAAAAATTGGTAAAAATACTTACAGTTTCTACAATACGCTATTTACAGAAAAATCGTTCCAACATACTACACTCACCACTCAATTGAAAAAAGCAATTCAGAACAATAACCTTGAACTTTATTTTCAGCCTCAAGTCGATGTTAATACAGGTCATATTATCGGAGCTGAAGCACTTATGCGATGGTCAACACCAGAGGGAATGATTCCACCCTCTCTATTTATTCCCATTGCTGAAGAGAGCGGATTAATTCTAGAAATCGGAAAATTCGCACTGATACAAGGGTGTAGTATCGCGGCATCTTTATCAAAAGAAGGAATTTTACACGGTCGAATCGCTATTAACGTTTCAGCACGTCAACTTTCACATCTCGATTTTCTGTCAATTCTTGACGATGTCATTCATATAACACAATGCGATCCACAGTATATTGAACTTGAAATTACCGAAAGCTCAATCATTGAAAATCCAGAAAAAATAATTGCATTACTAAGTATTCTTAAATCTAAAGGGTTTAATATTTCTATCGATGATTTTGGTACTGGATATTCATCACTTTCCTATCTTAAACATCTTCCTATCGATAAACTCAAAATTGATCAATCGTTTGTTCGAAACATACCTCACGAAAATAAAAATCAAACGATTGTCAAAACGATCATTGCTCTAGCCAAAGGTCTAGGGATGAACGTCCTTGCAGAAGGTGTGGAAACGGAAGATGAATTTACATTTTTACGGAATAATGGAATCGATTCTATCCAAGGATATTATTACCATAAACCAATGCCGATTGATTCATTCAGAAAACTATTGGAGCAGTTGAGTAAGAAATGAACCTTCTAATTAAAAATCATATATTGATTTTTACCGGACATTTTAGCTCTATACATGGCTTGATCTGCTTGTCTTACAATCTGTTCAATGTCTAATTTATCTTTTTGCGGATAAAATGCAACACCGATACTTGCTGAAATATTGATAGGAAAACTATCAATACTGATTGGTTTTGCCAAAGTCTCAATCAGTCTGTTTAGAAAAGGGATAATACTGTCTTCATTTTGAATATCTACAAATAAAGCTATAAATTCATCCCCGCCTACACGAGAGACTGTATCGCTTTCACGAAGCAATATTCTCATTTGCTCAGCTAACAATATAAGCAGTTTATCCCCTATAGCATGACCGTAATTATCATTTACCGCTTTAAAACCATCGATATCAATGTACGCAACAGCTATCAATTTATGATTGCGAATTGCCTGAGCAATTGCTTGTTTCATCCGATCAGCAAAGAGTACACGATTGGGTAAGTTTGTTAATAAGTCATAATGCGCATGGTGTTCAAGTTCTTGATGCTGCCGATTTTGTTGTGTTATATCGGTAAAAACGGAAATATAGTTCTGCACTCTTCTTTTATCATCATAAACGATGCTCATTGTTGCATTTTCAACATATTCTTCTCCATTTTTTTTGCGATTCCATAATTCTCCTTTCCAAACACCGTCTTTTTCAAGTGATGCCCAAAGTTCTGCATAAAAATCTTGATCATTGCGTCCGGATTGGAGGATTTTTGGATTTTTCCCCACTACATCATCATAGGAATAACCGGTTATCGTTGTAAATGCTTCATTTACATCTATAATCTTATTATCAACATCTGTAATAAGGATTCCTTCATGCGTAGAAGTAAATACACTGGCAGAGAGTTTCAGCTTCTCTTCTATCTGTTTGCGCTTTGTAATATCTCTTGCAAATCCAAGAATGTAGCCATTTCCCCTATACACAATATAATTTGTATTGACCTCAACTGGAAATACAGTTCCATTTTTATTTTTATGTGTTCTTAACATAAGTAATGAGCCATTTTGTTTTAGTTCATTCACATGAGATGGCATTTGTGATTGAGAAAAATCAAGGTCAACATCACCTATGCTCATTTGCTTTAGCTCCTCTTTTGTATAGCCTACCTGACGAACAGCACCATCATTCACATACCTGAAAGTACCATCTTCACCAGTCAAGTATACCCCTTCTGTTACATGGTCAAGTGCATGTTTCATAAGTTTTAGTTCTTCTTCTGACTCTTTATCTTTGGTAATCTCCCTAGCAAAGCCTACTGTGCCAAAAAGATTTCCCTCATTGTCCAAAATAGGTGCTTTATATGTTTCATGCCACCTTCTCTCACCATTACCTTCTCTGAGTTCTTCTAGTTTTTTTATTTGTAATAATTCCATGACTAATTTATCATCTGTACGATAAGCATTTGCCAAATTTTCAGACCAACAATCTAAATCACTTTTACCAATTAGTGCTGATGGATTGTCAATCCCACATGCTTCTGCAAAAAATTTGTTGACAGCTAAAAAATTACTTTGAGTATCTTTTAGCCAAACAAGGAAGGGGAAACTGTCTAGTATTGCCCGTTGATAACTTTCGCTTTTTCTGAGTTTTTCTTCAGCTTCTTCATGTAACCTTAATGCCTCTTCTTGTCTAGCCTGGAGTTGATTAAGATAACGTATTAAAAAAGCTACTAATCCAAAAACAATAAATCCATCTATAATGGGAATAATAAAACCGGCTATTAAGAGGTTTTTATCAAAAAAATTACCCGTAAGCCAATAACTGTGAAGCACTACCAAGAATTCAGACATTATTAGTGTTAATGTAGTAAAGAGGGTAACAAAAGGCCAAAATCCAAGCTTAGCTAAAAAGGTAATGATTTTATTCATCTTAGACTACCTTAAACAATTTTTTCACTAAAGCTACTATGTCTATAATAAATAATAATATCACAGAATTATAATGACAAACTTATTTAATGATAGTAATCATCTTTGATCAAACACCACCAAAGCTCTTCCAAACGGCATTTTCGCTTCGCGTGACAATGCCCACAACACCTCGTAGTTTGGCGGGATACGGGGAAACGACCCCTCACCATCCGTAAAATACAGCAGCATTGTCGTCATCGGCAGATTCGCTTCAACATAATCAAATGTCGGACGGTAATCCGTTCCCCCTCCCCCTTTTAGTTTAAAATCTATCCGCTCGCCTCCTTGGAAGGTATGATGGGCATGTACCTTGGCATCAGCGATAATAAGTTCAATCTTGACTGAGGGGAAATTTTGCATGATCGTTTTAAACTCCTCCATAAACGCCCCTAATAGCTGATCATCAATAGAGCCTGATGTATCGATCGCAACACATAGACTCAGAGTATCGCTGGTAAGTGAGGGAAGTGCAATACCCCGATGGATATGTTTTTTATTCGGTGGCATAAAAGCGTAGTTGTTGCGCATATGGCGATTGACCGCATTATAGAGTTCAAAGCGCCAGTCTACATCGCTGGCTTTTACCTTTTTTCCAAGCCTCTCTAAACCTAAAGGCATTGCCCCTTTACGCTGGGCTGCTTCTTGAGCAATTGAAGCTGCGTATTGCCATTGCGATTCATTTTGGGCATCCAACTCGTCCGCTATCCCTTCGATGTTGCTAAAGCTTTGCGTATCATCACCCTCTTGCTCCATACTCGAAGCTTCTGGAACACTATCTGCGCTTTCACCAAAGGCATCACCACTCTCACCAAAGTGTTCCTCTTTGAGTGCATCATAAATCTCTTCAGCATACATGCCCTCATACTCTTTGTTATAATTCGCACCTGTCGGGATGTTCAGACCACTTTTTGCGAGAAGATTATTGATCGCATAGTC
>JAYVLH010000088.1:0-14022 GCA_043759555.1 Sulfuricurvum sp.
GTATGGATGGTGGAAGCGGTACGGATACGCTGATTTTGACAGCTGGTACGGATATCAATTTTGCTAATTTGGGCAATGTTATCCATAATATCGAAGCAATCGATCTGGGTCATGGAGGAGTTGCGGATCCTCATTCATTGACAAACCTATCCGTTCAAGACGTGATGGATATGACAGACGGTAATAATACATTGACTATTTTTGGTGACGCTTTGGATACAGTTAATTTGGTACAAGGTGCTGATTCAGCTCATACATGGACACAAACAGGGAATAATGTGATCGAAAATGGCCATACTCTTGATATTTATCATAATGGTGACAGCACAGTTACTCTCAAGGTTGAGGATACAACTACACACGCGATTGTCTAAAAAAATGCTATTATAAGAGCATGAAAAAGACGTTCACCCTTTTCTTCATTGTGGCGGCTTCGGCTGTCATCCTTCTTAGTTCTCCTGAATTTTCTATTGCCAAAATATTTATCGATAAAATCGAAAAAGAATACGGTGTATTTGCCAAACGGCGTGCCCTTTATTTGGTACAGATGATGAATGATGCCAGAGATCTTGACGATATGGGTAAAATGGAAAAAGTGAATGATTTTTTTAATCAGACTCCCTATGCTTCAGATAAAACGACATGGGGCGTGAGTGATTACTGGGCGACTCGGCTGGAATTTATTGGCAAGGATAAAGGCGATTGCGAGGATTATGTTATCGCCAAATATTTTACCCTCAAAGAACTGGGTATTCCCACTCAAAAACTTTATATGACGTATGCCAAATCATTACGCTTTAAAACAGGGCATTTAGTGCTCACCTATTATGAAACTCCCAAGTCAGTACCACTTGTAATGGACAACTACAATTATAAAATACTCCCCGCATCTCAGCGTGACGACTTGGTTCCGATATACAGTTTTAGCGGAGATGAACTGTTTAATTCAAAGCAGGCGCAGATTGGAAAAATGATTCCTGCCTCGACACGTCAAAAACGTCCATGGGACGAACTTATAATCTCGCAACAAAAGGAATAAAACATGAGTTTATTTAAACAACTTTCCATAATGCTGACGCTTTTTTTAGGGGTGATACTTATATCGGTGATGGTGCTTAATTTTAAATCAGCAACCGAGTTTGTTCAAAATCAGCTCTATACGGATGCAAAAAATACAGTACACTCGCTGGGACTTTCATTGTCAAAGGTAGCTGATCCCAAAGATTCATCGACGATGGAAACTATGATAAATGCCATTTTTGATAGCGGATACCATGAAAAAATTGTATTGACGGATCTCGATGGAAAAGTGATCTATAGTCGTGAAAATGATATGAAAGTAAGCGATGTACCACAGTGGTTTATCAATAATGTTCACATCCATAATGTCAGTGCAAAAAGTGACATCATGATCGGATGGATTCGTTTTGGAACACTTGAAGTAAGCGGACATACCGGAAATGCATATCGGCAGCTTTATACTACGTTTATTGATCTTGTTCAGACATTTTTGATATTGGGCTTGGTCGTATTTATTGTACTCTATCTCCTTCTTTCCTTGAGCCTTAACTCACTTATACGTATCCGTAATCAGGCTAAAGCAATTATTGACAATGAGTTTATTATCGAAACTAAAATCCCTTTTACAACAGAGTTTAGATCGGTTACTGCTGCCATGAATGCAATGGTGACAAAAGTAAAAGACATCTTTGACAGAGAAAATGAGACTCTAAGCCGTTACCATGAGCTCCTTTATCGTGATTCAGAGACAAAGTTGTACAATCGGCGTTATTTAGTAGCAACGCTTCCTGATTATTTTGCTTTGTCCTCTGGCACCTATATTTTGTTCAGTTTTGATGAGCTGGATCGTTTAAAGCGAGAGATGGGATATGAACAATACTCAGCAGTTATCAATTTTTTTACAAAGCATCTCAACTTAACTTTTGAAAGTATTCCTAATACGTTGATTGCAAGGCTTAATGAGAGTGATTTTTTTACGGTTATTCCTATGGATGAAGCAAATGAAATTCATAAACAAGCACTACAAGTCATGCAAGAAGTTAAAGCAATGATTCAAAGTCTCAATGATGGTTCTATTCACTATGTCAATCTTAGTTGTGCGATTGGAGAATACGGTGAATATGACACTGTGAAATCATTGTTTTCACGAGCCGATTATGTGGTTACACGAGCTAAAGTTGAAGGTAATTTTACGGTTAGTCTATGCGATAAATGCAGTGATGAGTTGATGCCTAGCCGTGAGGAATGGCGAAGTGAGTTAATTCAAAGCTTGGAAGAGTCGCGTATTCTTCTTGCGTCACAAAAAGTAATACAGCGTGATGGATTAGAAGAATCTACTCTTCATGAAGAGATATTTTTACGTTTAAAAGATCGTAATGGAACGATACATTCTGCTGCTTATTTTATTCCAGTAGCGACTAGTTTGGGGATTGTAGAATCACTTGATCGTTATATGATCGAAAAAGTAATAGAAGATATCTCTACTGGAGTATTAAAAGGTTCCGTTGCCCTAAATCTTAGTGCAGATTTTGTTAAAAAATACGATAACGTTGAGTGGCTCAAAAATAAACTTGAAATATTTCATCGAGACAATAAGCAAGTTCTGTGGTTTGAAGTGACTAATATGATTGCTTTATATGAGCTTGAAGCTGTGCATTCAATTTGTGCCGTTGTAAAATCATTTGGTGATCAGTTCGGTATTGACCATTTTGTAATGCCTCAAAAGGGTGCCTCATACTTACAAATCATTCGCCCTGATTATGTGAAATCTAATAGTACTTATTTGGAAGATATTTTGGGTAATCGTGAGAGTGGAGATGCAAGAGAAAGTTTGATGAACATTGTGACTAGCTTGGGTATAACGATTATTGCTATAGCAATAGAAGACAGCGAGCAAATTGAGCGGTTTAGCAGGCACGGAATTTCTCGATTCCAAGGCTTATACATTGCAACAGCTGTACTATTAAGTTAAAATACGTTTCTTATAATATGATTAATACAGATAAAAGGAAATTCATTGAATTTAAAAGTAGATAACAGCGTAATAAATAAGAGACTTTTTTTAAGTGCAATTCTTGCATTTGCTTTGCAGGTAGACGCTCAGGAATGGATGAGTGATATGGCATCAGGTTGTCAGATTTGGAATACTGTACAAAATGCTCAAAGTATTTCTTGGGCCGGTGAATGCTTGGATAATAAGGCAAACGGAATAGGGGTATTGCGCGTAACCTTATTGGACCGAAATGAAGAGAGATATGAAGGTAAATTTATAAATGGAAAAGCAAATGGCATTGGAAAATACACTTGGCCAAACTTGAGTGTTTATGAAGGTAATTTCATCGATGGAAACCGCAGTGGTCGTGGTAAATATACATTTAGCGATGGCAGCTATTATGATGGTGACTTTACCAATGGACTACGCACTGGAAAGGGAAAGTTTGTTTGGACCAATGGAAGTATTTATGAAGGGGATTTTATAGATAGCAAGCAAACGGGCAAAGGAAAATTCATCTGGTCTTCAGGCGGGGAATATGAGGGTGACTTTGTAGATGGTCTACAAACCGGAAAAGGAAAATTTACATGGCCTGATGGAAGCAGCTATGAAGGTGATTTTGTCAATGGTGTACGTAATGGTATAGGAGTCTTTGTCTATGCAGATCATAGCCATTATGAAGGAAGCTTTGTTGATGGGAAGCAAATGGGTAAAGGAAAGTTTATCTGGAATAACGGTAACCGTTATGAAGGTGATTTTCTAGATGGGAAACAAACCGGTCAAGGAATATTCGTTTGGCTTGATGGAAAACGTTATGAAGGTGAATTTGTTGATGGTCAACAAATGGGGAAGGGGAAATTTGTTTGGCTCGATAAAAGCAGTTATGAAGGAGATTTCATAAAGGGTGCGCAAACTGGAAAGGGAAAATTTACTTTTAGTGACGGCAGTTATTATGTTGGAAACTTCATGAATGGCGCACAAACAGGGAAAGGAAAGTTTGTCTGGACTAATGGCATAGAATATGAAGGAGACTTCATAAACGGGATCCAAAGCGGTAAAGGAAAACTGTCTTTTACCGATGGCAGTTATTATGAGGGTGATTTTGTAAATAGTCGTCAAAGCGGTAAAGGAAAATTCTTTTGGTCTGATCATAGCAGTTACGAAGGAAATTTTCTTGATGGAAATCCTGCAAGCAATGGTAAACATATATGGTCAAATGGAATGATATATGAAGGAGATATCATTGGTAACAAGAAGGAAGGCTATGGCAGGTTCAGTATACCTAAGGCTTTATACACCCCAGAATTCTCGAGTAATGGCAAATGGGAGGGCGACTACTTTGTCTATCAGGGGCTATTTAAGGATGACGTATTTATGACTGCATGTAAAAAAGCTTCTGAATGTAAACCTTTGAATAGTGCATCAAAAAAATAGCAGCTCCACTAAAAGTCTTTTATATAGACTATTTGAGAGAGTAATCTATATTTAGGGTAATGTCCATGTATGCTTTACCTAATATTGTTGGAAGAGCTTGAAATTTTGTAATACTTAAAATTAAATCAACTGCAGCTTTATCTAAAATCTCAGAGCCAGAGGAATCTACAATTGCTATTTTAACAATACTTCCATCAGCATTAATCCTAAATATAACTTTTACGTTACCCATGATATTGTTATTTTCTTTTGCTTCTTTTGGATAGGTTTTGTATTTTTTGATCTGTTCTGCTATAGAACGAAGATATGCTTGCTTTGCGCTGTTAGTTTCATCGGCTGTTGGATTGGCATGCGCTGATGGTGCATTTGGTGTTGATTGTGTGGGGGCTGTAGTTGAAGGCATAGCAGGTGGTGTTGTCATAGAATTTGCAATTGCCTGGGGGGGAATATTAGGTACAACGATTGCCTCTGACATAGTAGATGCAGCAGCTGTTGGCGATGCTTCAGCTTTAGGCTGAGTTGGTTTTTGCATCGGTAATGAAGCCATAGAAGGTTGCACAGGAGCTACTGCATGAAGAGGATGATTATTAATTGCAGAGACCGCTGCTACCGAAGCAATGGCTTGAACAGGTGCATGCATTTGTACTTGAGATTGTTCTTTATGTGAAGGTGCCATCTCAGGTTGCGGTAGTAGTGCCTTTTGCATCGGCGATGATGGCATGGAAGGTTTCACGGGAGCTTGTGCATAAAGAGGTAGCGTGTTAGATATGGATGGGATTGATGTAGTCTGTTTGATCATTTCAGATGGGGCAGCTTGAGGCTTGGCTTGGACCTGTGTTGATTTCTCCGGTGCAATTTTTTTAACTTTTGCATCTTGCGGTTTTTTTTCTGCAGGTGTCGGCTTAACTTCTACTGGAAGCTCTTTTGGCATAGGTTTCTCATTGGTTTCTTTTTTGATTGTCGTTTCATCTTTAGTCGGATTAGGAACTGCAAAAGATATAGTAACCGGTTTTTTATTTGGCTTTTTGATCGCAGTAGGTGAGAGATAAGCAAAAACCAACAACACGACTAATGCTATATGCAGTAATAAAGATTTGAGAAAACTTTTTAACATAAATCATTCATCTTTCATGGATGCAATTGAAAGATGGGTGTATCCACCAGCAGTTAAGGTATCGATGGTGGAAACAAAAAATTGATATTGCATTCCTTTGTCTCCATTAATAACGATAGTAGAATCTACAGGTGTGGATTTTAGTTCATTAAGAAGAGTTTCATTGGAAACTTTTTTGTTCATAAAATAGACATCACCTTTTGCATCAAGAGTGATCTCAATTGGATCTTGTATTTGTTGAGGAGATGCCGATGCTTGCGGAAGTTCAACATTGATCGAGCCTTTAGCAATAAAAGTAGCGGTTGTCAGCACGATGGCTAACAGTACTAACATAATATCAATAAAAGGGATTACGTTAATTGATTCAATTTTTTTGATCTTCATAACGAATCTCCCATTGTGCGACCATTACTTCCATACGTCGAACTAAATAATTATGAAAAACAATTGCAGGAATTGCCACGATAAGTCCAAATGCAGTTGCTTTTAGTGCTAGTGCAAGACCCATCATCATTGCATTACTATCAGTAACACCCACAATACCAATGGTGTAAAAGGTTAAAATGATTCCAAATACGGTTCCAAGCAGTCCAACATACGGAGCATTTGCTGCAATTGTTGAAATGATTGTAAGGTTATTGCTTAGATCAATCTCAAGCTCTTTTTTATTGGCATAATCGTCTATCTTTAAATTACGATAAAAGGCTATACGTTCTAACCAAATGGTAAATGTTATAAGACTCATAATACCCAACATTGAGAATACCGCTATATCTAGGTAAGTGCTGTATGCTTCCATAAAGACCCTTTTTTTATTATTATTTTAGGTCAGAATGATAGCAATGGTTAACTTAATTTAATTGCCAACAACTTATTTAACATTCTTTTACAACAGGATTATGAATGGCTAGTATCAGAATACTAAAAAAATTATTCTTTTTTTCGATTGAGAATTAATCCAAAGGCGACGAGTATGGCCAGTAATAAATAGAGATTGCCTTGTTGGTCCATTTAATTTCCTTTTAGCAATATATTTTTATTATACCGTATCTTATAGACCATCGTAAGAGGTTTCACCGTACAATGCCACTTATGAAAACAAATACACCTAAAACTTTTCGATTTCTACCTACAACTCGTGCCGAAATGGATGAACGAGGATGGGATCAATGCGACGTTATTCTTGTCAATGGCGATGCCTATATTGATTCACCTTTTATTGGGGTGGCTGCAGTGGGGAGAATATTGGAACGCGAAGGATACCGTGTCGGTATCATTGGGCAGCCGGATGTTACGAGTGATATTGATATAAAACGTTTAGGTGAACCACGCCTATTTTGGGGAGTCAGCGGCGGAAGCGTTGATTCGATGGTTTCCAACTATACAGCAACCAAAAAATTTCGTAACAGTGATGATTATACCCCGGGGGGTGTCAATAACAAACGCCCCGACCGTGCGACGCTGGTCTATACCAATCTCATCCGTCAATATTTCAAAAATACGGTTCCCATTGTTCTAGGTGGTATAGAAGCAAGTCTTCGCCGTGTGACCCATTATGACTATTGGACCAACAAATTACGCAAACCGATCCTCTTTGATGCCAAAGCTGATTTTTTGATCTATGGTATGGGTGAGGGTGCGATTATTGCTCTGCCAAAAGCATTGGAGCGGGGCGAATCACCTCACAATATACGCGGTGTGTGTTATATCTCCAAAGAGCCGGTGAAGGGGTATTTGACCTTACCCTCACATAAAGAGTGTTTGGACGACAAAGAGAAGTACATCGACCTTTTTGATGCGTTTTATGACAACAACGATCCTATCTCTGCCGATGGATTGTGTCAAGAGGTGGATGGCCGATACAGTATCCAAAATCCCCCTGCCGATTATCTCGATGAAAATGAGATGGACGCCGTATCAGCCCTCCCATTTACTCGTGAACTGCATCCCTATCACCAACCGCAAGGGGCTGTGAAGTGTTTGGAAACTATCAAATTTTCGATCATGACACATCAGGGATGCTGGGGAGAATGTAACTTTTGTGCCATCGGTGTTCATCAAGGGCGTACAATTCGCACTCGCAGTGAAGAATCTATTATCGCTGAAGCAACACAGTTCACAGAGTATAAAGATTTCAAAGGGATCATCAGTGATGTAGGCGGTCCTACGGCAAACATGTATGGCTATGAGTGTAATAAAAAGCTAAAACACGGTACCTGTGCTCATCAGCGTTGTGTAGATGATACCCATTTGTGCAAGTCAATGAAAGTCGATCATACCCGTGTCATCAATCTTCTGCGCCGTCTTCGTGAAGTAAGAGGGATTAAAAAAGCATTTGTAGCTTCAGGGGTGCGCTATGACCTTATTAACGAAGACAAGAAGCAAGGTTATGAATATTTAAAAGAAATGGTAAAGCATCACATTTCAGGACAGATGAAAGTTGCTCCCGAACATACATCTGATCATGTTCTTCATCTGATGAATAAACCGGGCAAGCAAACACTCGTTGATTTTAAAAAGCTTTATGATCAGCTAAACCGTGAAGAGGGAAAGAAGCAGTTTTTGACCTATTATCTGATCGCTGCACATCCGGGATGTACCGAAAAAGACATGCATGATCTCAAACGTTTTACGACGGATGAACTCAAGATGAATCCGGAACAGGCACAAGTATTTACGCCTACTCCAGGAACATACTCTGCGGTGATGTATTACACCGAGATGGATCCTAAAACAAGAGAAAAAATATTCGTGGAAAAAGATACGGCACGCAAAGAGAAACAAAAGCAGATTGTCGTACAAAAGGAAAACTTTAAAAGCGGATTTGCGAGTTAAGAGTGGAGCCGGTTTACCCGGATAGTCAGTATGCAAACCAATAGTGTAATGCAAAAATATTGGCTGTTAGACCTCATCTTTATAGATAACAAAGCTTTATACTACTAGTATGGGAGATATTTTTTACTATTAAATGAGGTGAGATATGGAGAATATTACGCTTATCGATAATCGTACAGGGAAAAGGTATGAATTCCCGATTCTAAATTCCACTTTAGGGCCTGATGTTATTGATGTTAGATTGCTCTATAAAGAAACAGGGATGTTTACGTATGATCCTGGATTTTCATCAACAGCGAGCTGCAGTTCTGCTATTACCTACATTGATGGGGATAAAGGTGAATTGCGGTATCGCGGATATAATATTTGTGATTTGGCAACAAAAAAAACGTATCTTGATGTATGTTATTTACTTTTAAATCAAAAGCTCCCTTCTGAAACCGAACGTGCAGCTTTTGATAATGAATTACGTAAGCGCTCTTTTGTACACGAGGGGCTTAAACGGCTGTTTGATGCATTTCCTGACAAAGCTCATCCTATGGCGATGATGTCCTCTGCAGTATCCGCCCTCTCTACTTTTTATTTTGAACATCTAAATGTCACGAGTGATGAAGACACACAAGTAATGGCACGACGAATTATTGCAAAAATTCCAACGCTTGCGGCATTTACGCATCGTAGAATGTTTGGTATTCCATACATATATCCTGATATTGAACGTCCATTTACCGAAAATTTTCTTTATATGATGCGCGCATATCCTGGTGAAAATCTTGAAATCCGTGATGTAGAAATACGGGCATTGGATACTATTTTTACACTTCATGCCGATCATGAACAAAATGCCTCTACCTCTACGGTTCGTGCAGTTGCTTCTACTGGAGCACATCCTTATGCTGCACTTTCAGCAGGGATAAATGCTTTATGGGGAAGGGCGCATGGCGGAGCAAATGAATCCGTTATTGCTCAGCTTGAGATGATGGGAAGTGTTGATAATGTGGATGCCTTTATCGCAAGGGCAAAAGATCCAAACGATGATTTTAAGCTTATGGGATTTGGACATCGTGTTTACAAAAATTTTGATCCCCGTTCTCGCATATTAAAAAAACTGCTCGATGAGCTTAAAGACGATTTGGAAATCGACAGTAATTTGCTCAAAATTGCACAAAAAGTAGAAGAAATTGCTCTAAGTGATCCTTATTTTATTGATCGAAAACTGTATCCAAATATTGATTTTTATTCGGGTTTGATTTTAACTGCGTTGAAAATACCAAAACCAATGTTTACGATTATTTTTGTAATAGGTCGCTGTGTGGGATGGATTGCTCAATGGATTGAACTTAAAAAAGACCTGGAAATGAAAATATCAAGACCACGACAGCGTTATATTGGTGAAAAGAATAAAACTCTATAATTTTTTTTGACTCAATGAATTCTTAGGGTATAATAAATTTTATTTAAGAATTTTCCAGGAGAATTTTATGGAATGTGAATTTCCCACTATCAATGCTAATAATGATCAGATAAAAGCTATTTTTAAAAGTGTTAAAACGATTGCAGTATTGGGCTTGTCACCGGATACGAGCAAAGACAGTTATCGTGTAGCTGAATATTTACAAAGTGCAGGGTATAAAATTGTCCCTGTCTATCCCAAAGAAGAGACTATATTGGGAGAAAAAGTATACCGTTCCCTCGAAGAAATCCCTTTTTCAGTAGATATGGTTAATATTTTTCGTAAACCGGATGCATTGCATGCTGTTGTAGATGCATGTATTGTGAGAGGTGATATAAAAGTATTTTGGGCTCAAAAAGGAATTGTAAACAATGATGCTGCAAATCGTGCACATGATGCAGGTATGGAAGTAGTACAAAATCATTGCAGTATGGTCGAACATATACTCATAAACAGCTAAAGGGCAACATTGATTGATTTAGAGACAATAAAAAGTGCACATGAACGTATTAAAAATGTAGTAGTCAAAACACCTTTCTCCTATGCGCCAAGACTGAGTCAAGAGTCTGGATGCACTGTGTATCTCAAAAAAGAAAATTTGCAAGTAACAGGTGCATTTAAAATACGTGGTGCCTACAATAAAATAGCTTCACTCAGCCAAGAAGAACGAGATCGTGGTGTCATTGCAGCAAGTGCTGGAAACCATGCCCAAGGTGTAGCTATGGCTGCACAAATGTTTGGTGCGAAAGCACTTATCGTGATGCCTGAATCTACCCCATTGACTAAGATTAACGGGGTCAGTTATTACGGTGCTGAAGTTATTTTGGCTGGTGGTAACTATGATGAAGCGTATGCATATGCGAGTGATTATGGCCAAAAAGAAGGGATGGTATTTGTTCATCCCTTCGCTGATGAAGCAGTGATGGCAGGGCAGGGGACAATTGCGCTTGAGATGCTTGAATGTGTATCAGATTTGGATGCCATTGTTATTCCTGTTGGTGGAGGCGGTTTGATCTCAGGTATGGCTTCAGCGATAAAAGCTATTGCTCCAAATATCCGTGTTATTGGTGTCAGTGCAGTCGGTGCTCCGGCTATGAGAGAGTCCTTTGAAGCGAAAAAAGCAATCGACAGTACAACTGTACGCACCATTGCAGACGGCATTGCTGTGCGTGATACTTCACCTATTACACTGGCGCACATACTTGAATCAGTTGATGAGTTTGTAAGTGTCGATGATGAAGAAATTGCTAATGCAATTTTATTTTTACTGGAACGTCAAAAACTGGTAGTAGAAGGTGCGGGAGCAGCAGGTGTTGCAGCATTATTGCACCACAAATTAGAAAATATTGAGAATAAAAAAGTAGGTGTTGTCCTAAGCGGTGGTAATATGGACGTAACACTTTTATCTATTATTATTGAAAAAGGGCTCATTAAATCAGGCCGTAAGATGAAACTTACAGTGACATTGATCGATAAACCTGGCGCTTTGATGCAGCTTACGCGTATGCTGCAAGATCTTAATGCTAACATTGTTCATATCGAGTATGATCGCACCTCTACTTCATTGGCGTATGGTGATGCTAACGTCACCATACATCTGGAAACAAAAGGTAAAGATCATCAAGATCAAATACGTTTCTCATTACATGAGAATCGTTATCTCAGCAGTGAAGAGAATTAAAAGAATCTCGATGGAAGTTCTTAAATTAATTAATATTAAAATTCCTATTTTACAAATCAAATCATTGCAAGATGGATCATTGGCAATTGTTGATGCACAGACAACATTGCGTATTCTATCTATGGATGATTATAGAATAATCGGCGGATTCAAGAGCAATGTATCGCATGAAAGACTTTCGAGTTTTGTCTCAGATGTTGCAGCTATGGGCGATTATTTTATAACTGTCATTCCTAAAGCGGATCAAGCAGCAATCTTTACTGTAGCAGAAAAAAAGATTCTCTACAAAGTTGGACGACATCAAGGTGAAATAGAAAGCGTTGCTATTGATCCAAACAGCAGGTATTGTGCTACATGTGGACAAGATGGAAAAGTATTTATATGGGCACTTAAGACAGCAAAATTGGTTTTTTCAATGCCTCCACATACTGATTTTGTAACATCGGTTGCATTTAATGAGACTGGGCAATGGATTGCAACAGGGAGTTTTGATCGAACCATTAATGTTTTAAATCTTACAACAATGAAACAGCCTGTTAAGCTTATTGGACACACTGGTGTTATCGTTGGCATGATCTTTTTACCCGACCTTCGTCTCTTATCTGCAGAAAAAGATGGTATCTTAATCGTTTGGGATATGAGTGCTGGTCATGTAATTAAGCGATTGCAAAAAATGAATGATACGATAACAGCTATGTGTATAAGTACCGATAAGCGATTTTTATTTGTAGGAACAAAACTGGGGTATGTTGGATTGTACGATATGCATTCTATGGAGCTTATTACAGAACGTTATCTTAAAGAGAGCGAGTCTATTAGTTCTATGGCCTTTATAGAAAAAGATTTTCGTCTTGCTGTTGGTACTGCGCAGGGAAATGTACGATTTTACTCACTTTTTGGAGATTTGGAAGCTTATATGGATTTTCTGCGTACGCATCAATATAAGGCTTTTTATCAGATATTAGAAAAAAATCCTATTTTACTGTATTCAAAACCGTATGAATTGGCCGAAAAAATTTGGAAAGATGTCATCAACAAAGCACGACTTTATTTGGAAAAAGGGGATAAGGTAAAAGCAAAAGAGATTCTTAATCTTTTTGCAGGAATTCCGAAAAAAAATGCTTGTATTGGGCAAGTTTTACAAGATTATGAAAAATATACTCAGTTTCAAGCGTGCGTACAGGAAGGCAGACTTCCGTTGGCGTATTCATTGGCAAAACAGTACCCATCATTCCAAGATTCAGAGCCTTACCGTAGAATGGAAGCTCGATGGAAATTGTTATTTGCTAAAGCACAAGAACTTATTTCAGGAGCAAACGGTGAAGAACAAGCGCGCACTCTAATGGCGCCTTATCGCGGTATATCGGAAAAAACAACGCTTATTCAGCAGCTTTTCTCTGAAAAACAGTTGTATGAATATTTTAAAAAGCTCATTGTATCTCGTAACTTTCTCAAGTTTTTTGATTTGATTAAAAATCATCCTTTTCTAAAAGAGTTTGCTGAATACAATACCGTCATGGAGTATGGTGATAAACTTTATATTCAGGCAACAAAGGCTTATATGAGCGGTGATCTTGCTATTGCAAAGAGTGCAGCTGAAGTTTTGGTATTTTTTCCAGATTATTCCAAAGAAGCAAATGAGTTGTTGGAGACAATACGGGCCAAACGTCTCTTTTTTGATGCAGTTGTTTCTGGAAATTATATTAATGCATTTGCATATCTCGCCTCTTACCCTTTGCTATATGAAACACCAGAAGGGAAAAAACTTGAAGAGAACTGGAATAAGACTCTGGATGTCTCTCTTCGGTATGCACTCAGAGGTGATATAGAGGGATTGCGTAAAGTGTTGGAGTTTTATTTACCGATTGCTGCAAAATATCCCAGTATGGGAAGTATTTTTGCCCAATGTTATTCAGTTCAACTTGAGAAAAAGTTTAATGATCATGTATCATCATTTGAACTTGAAACAGGTATTCGAAACTATGTAGGGATGTTTGGAATGGATGATTATATACTCTACTTTTTTAACCTCTATAAACGTGTTTATACGACAACAACATTGGATTTAAAAAGCTTGAAACAGGGCTCTTTTGTATCATGGATGCCCTCTATGCTTTTGAGTGATATAACATCTAAATCATGATGATCGCAGTAGATTTAGGTTCCAATACTCTACGGCTTATTGAGTATGATGGACGTAATTGGGGTAAAAGTTTCGAAAAAATTGTCCGCACAGCGCAAGGGTTGAACGATACAGGAAAAGTTTCTGATGATGCACTCGAACGTATTATTAATGCTTTAAATGAGGCAAAAAAGTCTATTGCTTTTGAAAATAAAGTGATTGTTGCAATTACAACTGCTGCGATGAGAATGGCTTATAATGCGAATGAATGCCTAGAAAAAATTCTAGAGATGACAGGGGTGAGTTTTCGTATTATAAATGGAGATGAAGAAGCAATGCTAACCTTGTTGGCTGTTCGAAATCGTCTCCA
>JAYVLH010000089.1:0-3852 GCA_043759555.1 Sulfuricurvum sp.
TTCCAATGAAAGGTAACGCCACTTACCGATTTCGATGTTGAGTTTAAAACTGCCAATGCTGATTCGGCTCAACTCTAAGACCTTTAAGGGTGTCCCAAATTTTGGATCTTTTAGTGCCCCAAAAAGCCGGCGGATATGCCGATTTTTTCCCTCGTCAATTACAACCTTGAGTTTTGTTTTCGCGCCACCGATACTTATCTTTTCAACTTCAAGAGCCCTCAGTAGACCGTGCGGGCTTTGGACTCCTTTCAAAGACTGCGCAATATGTTCATCTGTTACGTGGCCTCTGACCCAAATCTCGTATACCTTAATGCAATTCCAAGGTTTGGTCAACGCGTGGTTTATTTTGCTGTTGGTTGTGAATAGTAAAAGCCCCTTAGATTCTAAATCAAGACGTCCGATTGGCATCCATTCGTCATGAAAAATCCAATCGGGCAAAAGATCATAAACTGTTTTTCGCCCAAGGTCATCAGATCGTGTGACCAAATAACCCTTAGGTTTATTGAGTGCTAACAGTTCTTTCGAATCGTTCGTTGTTTTATTCATAATGCCCTTCGCTGACCTTAGTACGTATCAACTCAAACGGATAGCGTGTACTCTTTATCTTTTAGTTTAGTATTTTTTATAGCTGTATCGGTGAGGGGTATTACCTTCTTATTAGCTACAATGTACCTTTTTTATCTTTGTTGAGATACATTATCGCAAAGGTACGTTAAAAAGTACATTAAGAAATCGTATGTTGTTGTATCAGATAAATATGTATTAGAGGCTAGATAGTAGTAAAAGTCCATATCTATGGGGTTTACAATGGGTTAAATGGGTGATATTAGAGGGGAGAAAATTGAGGTTGTGGTGGAGGCGTCCGGGATTGAACCGGAGTCCTAAACCAAGATTGTAAAGGCGTCTACATGCTTAGTTTCGTTGTTTGTGTTTCAGATGCCCTCACACACCGAGCAAAGCTACGGCATCCAATTCTCTAAGTTCATTCCTGTCCGAGACATTCCAAGAATATAGCTATCGCAGGGGTTATACTCCAGTTCCATTCGGTGATAGCATAGAATGGTAGAGCAGTCCTAAAGTTTAGTTAAACTTACGCTACAGCGTAAGCAGGACGGTAATTAGTGTTGTTTGCGTTTAAGCAAGTGTGAGCCGTATAACGGAGCTGCTCAGTCCGACGATGCAACCTAAACCTTCTTGATCCAGTCGAAGCCATGTCGCCCCCACAAAGATAACCGAAGTTATAAAAGTATTATATCCAAAGCCATGTAAATAGAAGATTGTCCTTATCCTTATTGAAAAATTATCTTAAAACCGTATTCACGCTCCCTATAGCTCATCGAATCCTCGTGCGGAGCAGTAGTCCGAGACTGCGCTAATGGATATGTTTGTATTGTCATGATCACGTCAGTATCAATGTGTAAAGTGTTCAGTATATTTTTCATCACATAAGCGATATTGCCTATTGGATCTAAAAAAAAATAGCTTATGGCTCCGATAGTTTTTGAGCCGAAGACCATGCCTCCGTTTGCATTAAGTTTTCCCTCAAGAATATACATCCCTTCCCCCAAGAATGACCCTAGAAATGGGGTAACAATAAGATCCTGAATCGATGGGACTTCGCTAACCGCTTCATAACCGTATTCCCAAAAGAAAGTGGACATAAGTGTAGAAAAAGCTGCCGACTCACCAATCGACATTCCGTCATTACGAGCCATTGTGTAATACCATGCACCCGATACCGGATGCCCGATGTAGTTAACAGCCCAGGCATCATGATCCCAAACCGGCGGAGTAGAAACGTGTTCAAACCAACGTTCTGAGAGCGATTTTTTCTGGAGTTCCTCCATGTCCCAGCTAGTCATACTCTGTGGAAGCAGCGTCAAAAAACTGACGGACGAAAGCAATAGAAGCTGTAAATACACCGTATCCTCGATCACTTTTCGATAATGATAAGGGAGTTCTTCGTTGATGTTGAACGTTTGGGGAAGGTAATCTTTCCCCTGATCGCCGTTGAATTGCTCAGTGAAATGCTCATCCATGGGATATTGGTACCGATTAGGGGATAAGCCTTCATCATGGGAAAAAGAAGAAAAATCAAAAATAGCCGGCTTCTGAACTTCTGAAGACGGATTGGTTTTCAATGCATCATACAGAGTGCTATCCGCAGAAACGGTGATCGCGGCTAAGAATAAAAAAATGGCTCTGTGAAACATTAACCGACTAATGATCCAGGCGTGTTACTCATTAATCAGTGATTTAATCACTCGGGTAATCTCGCAGCATTTGGTAATTTTTTGAGTATTGCTCAAGGAATCATCCAAAAGAACATTCACTATGGCCGAACCGACGATAACACCATCAGCTCCCTGCACTTTTTCACGGGCAGTTTGCTCATTAACACCGAATCCGACATAGACCGGCGTTTGTGTATGGCGTTTGATCATCTCAAGAACCGGGGCCAAATCTTCGCTTTTTCCACTGCCTGTGATCCCTGCATAAGCAACAAGGTAGATAAATTTGCGCGCTTGCGCAGTAATCATAGCAATACGCTCTTCACCATCTGTCGGGGCAACAAAACTGATATTTGCTAAACTTCGAGCTTCAAAAAGATCATGATACACTTTTGCTTCTTCATACGGGACATCGGGGATAATGAGCCCATTTACACCAAGCATTTGTGCGCGGTCGAGAAGTTTTTCCATACCGTATTGATAAAACGGATTAAAATATCCCATCCAAAGAGTATCGATTTTAGGTGCTATTGCTTCAGAAATATCCAAAATATCTGCAAAACGAAATCCGCTTTCGAGTGCGCGCTGGTTTGCCGCTTCGATCACAGGCCCATCGGCTACAGGATCTGAAAAAGGGACACCAAGTTCAAGAGTGTCAACACCATTTTCTCCCAATGCCAATGCTAAATCGATTGTAAAATTTTTATCAGGATAACCTGCCGTAATGTATGCTACGAGTTGCTTCACGTGTTCTCCATGTCAGGTAATATTAAGAGAGAGAAATTAATTTTCGAGAGTTCATTGTCCATTTTAAAATCTTCTTGCCATTGCAAAAACATATCTGATACACTAATCAGCCAGGTAATGGTTTCTTCATTGACTTTTTCATCACGTGTGCGAAGCTGTTCTAAAGCATCTTCGGCGAACGTGGCAAGACGAACCATAGGCTCCATTTGCAAATAGCCTGTTGCAGATTTAATGTTATGAAAAATACGAAAAAGTTCTTCAATTCCACGATGGAATCGTTCTGCATTTCCTAAATCAACAATCAACGGCTCCATAATCTCAATCATCATGGCATAATGATCCAAAAATTCATCAATAACTTCAAAGTCGAAATTTTTCTCCAAATCCGCTCTTATGCCCATAACTACTTCCCCTATTTGAAACAATTATAGCGCGTTTAATCTGACAGAATGACATATTTAACAAGCAAACTTTTTTTTTGGGTAAACTGCTATACATGAAAAAGTTAACAATAACCACAATTTTAAAACGCAAAAATGACAAGCCACTAGTAATGATTACTGCTTACGATGCTCTTTTTGCCCGTCTTTTTGAGGAGAGTGCCGATATTTTACTCGTAGGAGACAGTCTCACTATGAGTTTTGGCGGCAATTTAGATACGTTGAGCGCAACTATGGATCAGATGATCTACCATTCTAATGCAGTCTGTAAAGGTGCGGCCAATACCTTTGTTATTTGTGATATGCCTTTTGGCACCTATTTTGATGAAAAAACTGCACTTAAAAATGCATTGCGTGTCTATCAGGAAAGTCCCGCAGATGCAGTAAAAATCGAAGGTGGAGCAAACAAAGCGCATCTGATTAAATATCTAGTA
>JAYVLH010000090.1:0-14437 GCA_043759555.1 Sulfuricurvum sp.
CGATATTATGTAGCAAACTCACCAAAATCTAATCCCCTAAAATAGGGACAAAAAGCCTTTATCCTACTATAATTATCCTTTAACAAAACATTATAGGAGGTTATCATTATGCAACACGTAGTCAGCCAGTTAATCAGCAAAAAAGAAGAGTTATCAGGTGAATTGAAGTTCTATAAAACGAAGATTCAGCAGTTAGAGGAAGTTATTCAGAGCATTGATATTTCTATAAAAGTATTTGATCCAGATTTTGATATAAAAAAGATAAAAGCCAAACGATACACAGGCAATCAACATTATTTCAAACGTGGAGAGAGCCATGTAATGATTCTTGATACTCTTAGAAAAGCAAACAGCCCTTTAAATACCAATGAAATAACAGTAGAGCTTATGAAAAAGAAGAACTTAAACCATGAAGACCAAAATTTGGTTAGAAATATTCAAAAGTCTTTATGTGGAACATTGAAAAAACAGGTCAAAAGTAATTTAATACAATCCGTAAATAAAAATTCATTAACCCACTGCGTGCCCTACGGGAGAGGTTTTACTTGGGAGTTGGTAGCCTAAGCACCCAAACGTTCAGATATACGGTGATTGCCTTGCCAGTAGCCTGTCCATTCGTTAGATTGGATGGTTTTCATACACTTCTCTGAAATATCCTGAAAAATTTCTCCGTTAGACATTCTTCGTGTATCTTCTCTATAAGCGATTTCATTAGCATAATTAGAGATATACAAATTACCCATGCGGTGGATTTGTCCATTTTGCATTCGTCTAAAACGAGCAAAAAAGCTTTTAGCTTGATTAGAACAAGCCCCTTCCTCAGATAAGTATTCTACAGAATGATTAACACGTTGCATATCGTAATGAGCGTGTAGGTTGTCATAAGCGTTAGCTTCGTCGGTATGAACCTCTGTGCCTCTTTCAATAGCCACATTAGCAATCTGAGTAATACCAGTAGGATTTTCATTGTGAAGGACGTATGTAAGCGTTCTACTGCTTCCTATGTATTCCGTTCCTCCGTCATGACGTTGGCGAACAACAACAATACAACGCTTATTAGGGTTTTGGTTTTCAAATCTTCTTCTATCAATACGATCTTCAATATTATTAGCTGGACGGACATAATGATTAACATAAGCACCATCCATTTCACAAACACCATTTAAAGGTGCTTCGTCTCTTGTTTCTAATAAAGCTTCACGGAATTTATGGAGGAGAACAAAAGCAGTTTTATATTGGATATTGAGTTCTCTTGATAGCTTTAAAGCAGACATGCCCTTAACTTCATTGGTAAAAATAGCAATAGCAAGTAAATAAGTTTTTAATGGAAGTTTATGTCCTGCAAACAAAGTGCCAGAAGTAACAGAGAATTGTTTTTTACACGCTTTGCATTTCCAAACGTCTCTGGTAGATAGATCATAATGTTTTAAAGAACCACATGAAGGACAAACAGGTTTTCCCTTGGTATCAGACCAACGGATTTTACGAAAGAAGGTTTCAGCTTGTTTCTCTGTCATTTTAGCAATCTTAACAACGCTAAAGCTTCGAGAAGCAGATGATAATAAAAAATGTTGAGACATAAAATCTCCTTTCTAACCCTTTTTGTTGAGTTTATTATGTCATATATGACATTAACAACTAATAAAGAAAACAAATTAGTATATATTTAGCCTAATTTGACAGTAATCAGTTATATTTTCTATTTTAATGTTATAACAGTTATATATATTTTGATTTCAACATAAATTAGTCAGATATAGTGGATTATTTCAATTGTAAGGTGTATAATTCAAATCCATAAAAACTATTAATGATTAGTAGCAATAGGGAGGGAAAACAAATGCCAGAAGAATACTGGGCAGAACAAGCAAAAGGGATATTAAAAGCCCAATTAGCACGACGAAATATGAGATACCATGATTTAGCCTTAGCACTGCAAGCAATGGGTTTAGAAGAGAATCAAAACAGTATAGCTACGAAATTAAGCAGAGGAACTTTTAGTTTTGCGTTCTTTCTGCAGTGTATGTATTCACTTAGAATAGATGGCGTAGATTTCGAATTTAACACAAATGGAGATACGTTATAAAAATAACAATAAATACAGGAGATAAAAATGAAAACATTAAAAAATTTAAAAAATAGAATACTATGTGGTGATTGCTTAGATTTAATGCAAGAGATTCCAGATAAATCAATAGATATGATTCTTTGTGATTTACCTTATGGCACAACTCAAAATAAGTGGGATAGTGTAATTCCTTTGGATAAATTATGGAAACAGTATGAAAGAATAATTAAGGAAAATGGTGCAATTGTATTAACGTCCCAAGGGATTTTTACTGCTAAATTAATGTTAAGCAATGAGAAACTATTCAAATATAAGATAGTTTGGGAAAAATCAAAGCCGACTAATTTTCTGAATGCAAAAAAACAACCCTTGCGAAAACACGAAGATATATGTGTATTTTATAACAAACAAGCAACTTATAATCCTCAAATGAGTGAAGGCGAAGCCTATAATAAAGGGGTTAGAAAAGATCAGCTCACTGGAAGCTATGGTGACTTTAAACCTGTTGAAGTAAAAAGCGATGGAGGAAGATACCCTACTGATATTATTTATTTTAAAACAGCAGAAAGTGAGGGAGACGTATTTCACCCAACACAAAAACCTGTTGATCTTGGAAGATATTTAATTAAGACGTTTTCAAATAAAGGTGATACTATTCTTGATAATACATGTGGAAGTGGAAGTTTTTTAGTTTCAGCTATTTTAGAAGAAAGAAATTTTATAGGTATTGAAAAAAACCATGGTGTTCATTTGTTTAAGGACAAAGAAATAGATTATATTAAAGTATGTGAAAATAGAATAAGAGTTGCATATAAAACACTTGGTAAAAAATGGAGAGCCAAAAAGGACTGTAGTAAATGAGTAAAGTAACTTATAATGAAAGAAGCTGGGCAATTGATATTATTTCAGAAATTACATTGTTTGGCTCAAAAACAAACAAATCAATTAAAAGAGCAGGAGGAGAAAGCACTATAAATACAGGAACAAAAAGATTATTTCCTGACGTTCTTTTATACGGAGAACATAGTGATATTCTTATGGGGTGGGAATTAAAAATGCCTGATACCCCGATTACAGATAAAGAGTTTATTGAAAATGCACAAGCAAAAGCAGAAATATTGGGTTTAAATGGGTTTTTACTGTGGAATGCTACAAATGCTGTTTTATATGCGACAGATAATGGCTTAAAAGACTATGTTCCAATCAAAACATGGGAAACGTCACATGGCGTAATTAAATCAAGAAAGAATGTATTAGAGAATAGAGATAAGTGGATTATTTCACTTCATGAAATTCTTAAAGACTTAAATGTATTTTTTGAGTCTGGAATTATTCAAAGAAAACCATTTGTAGAATCTTTTAAAGAGAGCACTATTGTAGATTTTATTCTAAAAAGTAGTAACTTAAATGCTTTAGAATTAAGAAAAGCAGCGTCAATTGATTCTATTTTTGGAGCAGAAGTAAATGTTTGGTGGAGAGTTTCAAAACATGAGTATCCAGCACATGAGCAGTGGGAAATATTAGCTGAAATAATTTTGGTCAATTGGATAAATAAAATTTTATTTGCTAACATCTTAACAGCCTTTTATAATGAAGCCAATGCTGTATATGGCATAGACTCAAATACTTCTCCTTCAGAAGCTTCAATAATCTTTCAGCAAATTTCAGAAAGATGTGATTTTTGGAATATTTTTCAACCTCAACTGGGAGAGAAATACATACTTAAAGACTCTTGGGCGGAAATAGTTCAAATAAATATGCTATTAAAAGATATTGAACTTGCTTCAATAGGTCAAGATTTACTTCAAAACCTTCTGGAAAATGTAATATATACTGCAAAGAGAAAAGTATCAGGACAATATACTACTCCTATGCGTTTAGCTCGATTATTAATTCACTTAACGCTTAACAATAAAAGAGAAACAATTCATGATCCTTGTTGTGGAACAGGAACTATTCCAAGAGCTGCTTATGACATAAAAAGAGAGGCAGGATTAAGTGCAGAAGAATCATTATCTTCAATATTTGCAAGTGATAAAGTCTCGTTTCCTCTTCAGATGGCTACTCTTGCAATATCAGAGCCAGAGAATATTGGACAAGTTATACAAATTTTCAAGCAAGATTGCACTGAAATATCTGTTAATCAAAATCTAATACTAAGAGATCCTTATGACGGTTCTCTTGTTAATAGAACTTATAACAAAGTTAATCATATAGCTTCAAATCTTCCTTTTATTCAGCAAGAAGATTTAAAGATACTAAATCCAAATATTAAAGATAAAACTAATGAATTTATTCAGGAAAAATTGGAATCAACATTAAAATTAAATCCAAAGAGTGATTTGTATGCCTATCTTCCTTTTTATCTCTGGGAACTACTTACAGACAATGGATCTCTTGGAATAATAATATCAAATTCATGGCTTGGAACTGATTGGGGAGAAAAATTCAGAGAGATATTATCTAGATTTTTCTATATTGATTATATCGTAACTGCTGGACTTGGACGATGGTTTAATAACGCTGACGTAGTTACTAATATTTTGATTTTTCGTAAAAAAGCAACCCCAACAGAGCCAACGGATTCAGATGTTACTAAATTTGTAACGATTTTTAAGAGATTAGACTCTCTATCTAATGAAGAGATACAAGAGATTTATGAAAACATTGTTACAAATACTAATGATATATATTTAACTTCACAAGAATACAAAACAGCAGAGATAATGTCGATTCCATTAAATTGGAATGCTCTATTTAGTGATATTTCTTGGCTAACAGAAGTTGAAGAAAAAATTATTTATTGTAATACATTATTTGATATTAATAGAGGAGAGCGGAGAGGTTGGAATGATATGTTTTATCCTTCAATAGGGCATGGTATAGAACCAGAATATATAAAACCTGTCCTAAGAACACCTAGACATATAAAAACGTTAGTAGCTGTAGCAGAGAGTCAAGCATTTTGTTGCTCTCAATCTATAGAAAACATGTCAGAATATGAACATACTGGAGCATTGCATTGGATTTCAAGATTTGAGCATGAATATAATGAAAAAGGCGAACCTTTAGTAGAGTCATTAGCTAGATCTGGAAGCTATTGGTATGAAATGAATGGATCAACAATGGCTGACTTAGTTGCAAGTATGAATTTTGATCAAAGAATATTTATAGCTAAATTAAACACTTTATCTTTTGTGGATCAAAGACTTACTCGTTTTACTTCAAATAGTGATTCTTTAGATATTGATCTTACACACGCACTTTTAAATAGCTTATTAGGTATATTTTTTATAGAATCTCTCGGTTTTGGGCGAGGATTGGGTGCCCTTGATTTAAGTTCTACGAGAATGAAAAATCATTTAAGAATGCTGAACCCAAACCTATTGAATGAGGATCAAATTACTGAAATCAAAGCTAAATTCATACATGTTAGAGATAGAGATATTCTCCCAATAAAAGAAGAATTGGAACAAGAAGATAGAATTGAATTTGATAATGCCGTTCTTGGTGCTTTTGAGCTTCTACACTTGAAAGATAGAATTCAAAATTCTTTTCTTTTTTTATATAATATGAGAACTTCTACAAAAGACTAAAATAAAGCCATTTATTTGGCTTCCCCTCTCTAAAAAATCCATAAAAATTTCAAAATCCGAAACGAAATCAAGGGCTTATAAAGCCCTTTGGTTAGGCACTTTGAAGAGTATTTTTGGTGTATTTGATACATAATATCGTGAATATTCTATGGTCGGTATATACCGTACGGATCTGTCGGGAACTATTCTTTATGTAAACCAAACCTTGACAAAGATGCTTGGTTACAACTCTCCGGATGAATTGATCGGTCAACAAAGTGTAATAACCTATAAAAATCCCAATCAAAGGGCAGAGTTTATTCAAAAGTTAACGAAAGATCATGTTGTTAGCAATTATGAGTTAGAGTTAGTCGATAGCCATTTTGACACGCTGCCTGTTATGATCAGTGCTACACTTGATGAAAATATTCTCTCTGGAATGATTATCGATATGAGAGAAATCAAAAAATCTCAAAATGAAATTTATAAACTTTCCAAAGTTATCGAACAAATTGACGATACAGTTGCCATTACCGATAAGCTTGGAACAATCACCTATATCAATCAAGCATTTTGTGATCATACCGGATATCTAAGAGAGGAAGTAATCGGACAGAGTTTTAGACTTTTAAAATCAGGCCACTACGATAGTGAATTCTATAAAAAATTATGGTTAACGATTATACGTGGCAATGTTTTTAGAGACACTCTAATCAACCGTAAGAGAAACGGCGATCTGTATTATGAAAACAAAACCATAACACCTCTGAAAGATGATAAAAATGAGATCATCGGTTTCGTTTCCACCGGTAAAGACGTTACTATTGATGCGCTGATGAATCAAGAGATGCAGCGTATCGCTATGGTAGATAATCTCACCGGTATTTACAACCGACATAAATTCGAAGAACTGTTCACTCTTGAAGCAGAGCGTTCACGCAGATTTTCACAACCTCTTTCTTTGATACTAATCGACATCGATCATTTCAAAGTTGTTAATGATACATACGGTCATGATATTGGAGACGAAGTACTCAAAACATTGACAGCTATCATAGATAACAATATTCGAAAGATTGATATTTTTGCACGCTGGGGCGGAGAAGAGTTTCTCGTGTTAAGCCCAAGTACTGATCTTGAAAATATTCAAAAATTAGCAGAAAAACTGCGCTTTGCAGTTGAGAATGCTCCTTTTCCAAAAGTTAATCATATAACCATCAGCCTGGGAGTCAATACATTTATAGAAACTGACACCTTTACCGATTTGTTCAAACGTGTAGACCAAGGGCTCTATTTTGCAAAAAAACATGGAAGAAATCAAGTCGGTATAATCTAAAATTCTTATTAGTTGATATAGGATGACCACCTGTCTGTTTTAGGAAGGGATAATAAAAGTATGAGTATAGAACCGATGACGCCACAGGGATATGATGAGCTTTTGCGTGAATTTAAATATCTCAAAGATGTTGAAAAACCGCATGTGAATCAAGAAAAGCAGCGAGCAGCAGAGTTGGGAGATCGTAGTGAAAATGCTGAATATCATGCAGCAAAAGAGAAACTTCGGCATATTGATAAACGACTGTTTTATCTCAATGGTATGATCGAAAAAGCTCAAATAATCGATCCATCGATACTTGATCACTCTCGGGTACATTTTGGTTCAACCATCACGATTAGTGATGGTAAGGATGAAGTATCGTACTCAATATGCGGAACGCTTGAAAGTGAACCTGAAAATGGTCTCATTTCGGTACATTCGCCATTAGCACGTGCAATGCTTGGAAAATACGGTGGGGATGAATTCAATGTTGTACTTCCCGGAGGAAAAAAAGAGTACGAGATTGAATCTATTAAGTACATTGATATTTTTTCACTTAAAAAAAATCATCGAAATGAATCAGATTATGAATTTCATTAAGGGATAATCATGAGTTTAATCGGTAGACAGCCTATTTGTGATGCGAATTACACAATTGTAGGGTATGACATTCTCTTTAGAGATGAGAATGTTTCATCCAATAATTCTGATATTTCTATTTCTGCTTCTGTTTTAGATCGAATTTTAAATGGATTTGGGCTTGAAAATGTTCTTGGAGGATATCTGGGATTTTTGAAAGTAGATATGGAATTTTTGCACAGCAGCATTATTAAGACTATTCCTCAAAAACATTTTGTTCTTATGATCTTGGAATCATCACTCTTTCATCCTGAATTAGCCGACTTATTGAAGTTATTACAGGAAAAAGGGTACCGATTTGGTATAAACAGCTGCACGTTGAATGCTGAAACATTAGCACGAATAGAAATACTTCATCCATGGCTTGAGTATGTACGTATCGATGCACTTCGAAATGAGTATATCAGTGATGCATTTAAACGATTGAAGCAGATGAATCAAAAGCTTATCGCACTAAAAGTAGAGACCAATGAAGTTTTTGAACAATACAAAGGATATGGGGCTGACTATTTTCAAGGCTACTATATCAAGCGGCCGTACACGATTGAAAATGAATCGCTGACAATCTCTCAAGAACAAGTCTTACAAGTTTGGAATTTACTGCAGCAAGATGCTGATATCAATAAGCTGGTTCAAACATTAGAACAATCTCATGCATTAGTCCTTCAGTTGATGCAGTTTATTAACTCATCATATTTTGCATTCTCAGCTACGATCACTTCAATACGTCAAGTCATTTCCCTAGTAGGTCGTAAAGCGCTTAGCAACTGGTTATTATTGATGCTTGTATCAAACAAGGAAAATAGCCGAAGTAATCATCCCTTGCTATTAATGGTGATTAACAGAACCGAGATCATTACAGGATTATTAAAATTAAGCAATCCTGGATGCAGCCGAGAAGAATTGGACACAGCGTATTTGGTAGGAATGCTCTCTTTGATACATCTTTTGCTCAATATGGATCATCGAGACTTTTTACATAAACTGCATGTTTCCGATGAAATAGAAGAGGCCATGTTCGAAGCACAAGGAAAATGGGGGCAATTGTTGACGATGACACGATACATTGAAAACATGGATTACGACTCCATTAAACCTTTTATAGACCGTTATCATATCGATGCAAAGCAGATGGATGTACTTATGGTTCAGGCAATGGAAAAAGTTAATGCGTTTGATGTGATGCTTCAAAACAACTTTTAAACCAATTTGGACCCTCTTTTAAGATAGCTAACCCTTTGGCTTTGGTATAATCGCAATAATAATAAAATAAACCTTCCTAAGGAAACTGCCGTGAGCCTCCCCGACATCGAAAAAGTTCTTAAACAACATAAACTTTCTCAAGACGATTACACCCATATCAAAAAAATTCTCGGGCGTGAGCCTAATCTCGTTGAGATCGGTGTTTTTTCGGCGATGTGGAGTGAGCATTGCAGTTATAAATCTTCTAAAAGACATTTGAATGGTTTTCCTACTAAAGCACCATGGGTTATTCAAGGTCCTGGTGAAAATGCTGGGGTTATCGATATCGGTGGCGGGTATGCTGCAGTCTTTAAAATGGAAAGTCATAATCACCCAAGTTTTATTGAGCCCTATCAAGGCGCGGCTACGGGTGTTGGCGGAATTATGCGTGACGTTTTTACTATGGGTGCGCGTCCGATTGCTAATCTTAATGCTCTTCGTTTTGGAAATGTAACCAATAAAGATGAGATTAGCGCCCATCAGCGTTATCTAGTGCGCGGTGTTGTATCGGGTATTGGTGGATACGGTAACTGTATGGGCGTTCCCACTATCGGTGGTGAGACGAGCTTTGATGAATGTTATAACGGTAATATTCTGGTCAATGCTTTTACTCTCGGGCTTGCAAAAAGTGATGAGATATTCTACGGTCGTGCTGAGGGGATGGGAAATCCGGTTATTTACGTTGGTAGTAAAACAGGGCGTGATGGTCTAGGCGGAGCCGTGATGAGCTCAGACAGTTTTACGGAAGCGTCTAAAGGTCTTCGTCCGACGGTACAAGTGGGTGATCCGTTTACAGAAAAATTGCTTCTTGAAGCGTGTTTGGAACTTTTCAAAACCGATTACGTTGTTGGTATCCAGGATATGGGTGCAGCAGGTCTGACATCAAGTTCATTTGAGATGGCAGGGCGTTCTGGCAGCGGCATGATTATGCATCTTGACAAAGTACCAGCACGTGAAGAGGGGATGATGCCATATGAGTTTATGCTCTCTGAGTCTCAAGAACGTATGCTTATTTGTGCACGAAAAGGGACAGAGCAAGCCATTATCGATATATTCGAAAAATGGGATCTTGATTGTGCCGTTATCGGTGAAGTAACGGGTACGGGAAATATGGAACTTTTCTGGCACGGCGAAAAATGTGCAGAAATTCCTGTTGACCCTGTGAGTGAAGAAGCTCCTATCCTTGATCGCCCGATGGTCCGACCAACATATTTAGATGATATTGCAAAAGTAACGCTAAGCGATTTTGATGCTATAGACAATCAAAGTGCTTTTGAAAAATTGATCTCTTCGATGGAAGTAGTTGATAAAGGATGGATTTATCAGCAGTATGATTCGATGGTACAAACCAATACAATCAAAAAAGGCGGAGAGCTCGATGCATCGGTAATTCGTATCAAAGAAAATGGTGTTGCCTTGGCAATGAGTGCAGACTGTAATGTCCGTTACTGCTATATCGATCCAAAAGCAGGAGCAGCAGCAGCCGTTATCGAGAGTGGTCGTAATGTAGCCATGAGCGGTGCAACTCCTAAGGCCGTTACCGATTGTCTTAACTATGGCAATCCTGAAAATCCAGAAGTGATGTGGCAGTTTGCTCAGGGGTGCTTGGGGATAAAAGAAGCATGTTTAGAGCTAAATACACCCGTTATCGGCGGTAATGTATCTCTTTACAATGAAACCAATGGTAAATCGGTATTCCCAACACCTGCAATCGCGATGGTTGGTATCAATGAAGATCAAAATAAAGTACTTCTCTCAGCATTTCAGCAAGAGGGCAATATGCTTTATCTGGTAGGTGAAAGCCGTAGTGAATTTGGCGGATCGCTTTATATGAAAGAGTTATTGGCAACGGTTGCGGGAACTATCCCGGCTATCGATTATGACAAAGAGCGTGGATTGTGGAATCTAGTCATCGAAGCAAACAAAAAAGGGCTCCTTTCTTCGGCAAAAGATTGTAGCTCAGGCGGTGCGGCGATTGCATTGGCAAAAATGGCGTGTGTCAGTTCAAAAGGGGTTGTGGCTACTATGGGCGTTACGGACAGCCGTGATATTTTTGCAGAGAGTATGTCAAGAGCAATCATCGAAGTAGCCCCTGAAAACTGCGCTGCGTTCGAAGCAATGTTGGGCGATTTGAAGTCTGAAAAAATTGGAACCATTGGCGGAGATGTGTTTGCATTGAATGATGTGAAAATGAATCTTGCCGATATGCAAGAGGTTTATTACACTACTTTCGCAAAAGTTATTGAAGGGGATCTTTAATCTCTGTCCTTCCGTGCTACGACACGGAATCCAAAAACACTAAATGCGTGGATACCGTATCAAGTACGGTATGACGTAGAGATTATTCTTTTAGTCTTTCAATCTTAGCGCCAAGTGCGCGTAACTTCTGCTCTAGATTCTCATACCCGCGATCAAGATGATAAATACGGTGAACGTTGGTTGTTCCCTCTGCTGCCATTGCCGCAAGAACAAGAGCACTTGACGCGCGTAAATCGGTTGCCATTACATCCGCTCCAAATAACGGTGTTTCGCCGATAACGGTTGCTGTGTGACCGTTTAGCATAATATCAGCTCCTAAACGTTGAAGCTCACTGACGTGCATAAAACGATTTTCAAACAATCGCTCTTCGATGATACTTGTACCGCTGGCAAGGGTTGCAAGCGCTAAAAATTGTGCTTGCATATCGGTTGGGAAAGCGGGATATTCTTGGGTGATGATATGGACATGTTTTAGCTTTTGCGCTGGATGAATCGTCATTGTTGACGCGGTTACATCGATTGTACAACCCATCTGCTCTAGTTTTGCGGTGACGGCATCGAGGTGATCGTGACGTACTTTTTCAAGGGTAATCGTTGAGCCCGTTATGGCTCCTGCACACAGATAAGTACCTGCTTCGATACGATCAGGAATGATTTCAAAATCAACCATATCGATGGTTTTTCCACCGGTTCCTATAATGGTAAGCTCAGAGGTACCAATTCCCGTGATGTTGATACCGCTGTCACGTAAAATTTCGCACAGTTGTACGACTTCAGGCTCTTTTGCACAGTTGACGAGAACGGATTTTCCGTGTGCGAGTGCGGCTGCCATGACGACATTTGCCGTTCCTGTTACGGTGATTTTATCAAAGATAATATGAGCACCTTTGAGCCCTTCAGGTGCAGTAGCGTGTACGTATCCCGCATGGATGGTAATCGTAGCACCCATTTGTTCCATAGCTTTGAGGTGTAAATCAATAGGACGTTGACCGATAGCACACCCGCCCGGAAGAGAGACTTCACAGTGACCGAAACGTGCCAGCAACGGACCTAGGACGAGGATAGAAGCACGCATGGTTTTTACGATGTCGTAGTTCGCCATCGTATCGTTGACAGTCGAGGTGTCCATGGTAAGGATGTGGTCTTCAAGAGTATAAGACGCGCCAAGGTTACCTAAAAGCTTTAGAAGGGTTTTAATATCTACGACTTCTGGCATATTGCTGATAGTGAGCTTATTGTGTGCCAAAAGTGTTAGAGTAATGAGAGGTAATGCTGCGTTTTTTGCACCAGAGATGGTGACGGTTCCGCTTAGTTTTGTAGGGCCTTGAATTTGTAAATAGTCCATAAAAATTCCCAATGTAAAAAAAGTTTAATATTATAAGGTAATGTTGTTGAAAGTGCTATAATTTTAAGAAAAGAAGGAGCCTCTGGTGAGTTCAGCCCTTGACCGCTTAAAAAATCTGACCGCGCAGATCTCCAGTTATGAGCTAGAGCGTAAAAATAACCTTAAAACAGTTGAAGAGCTGTATAACAAACTTGCCATCTTTTCTAAAGTAGAAAATTTTAGTGATTTATTTGAGTTTAAAGCCATTAACCTCTCGGGTATTTCTCTGAGTGATGAGGATTTGGGAACGATCAAAGAGGGAAAATATACTCAAATCATTGGGATACTTTATGATAGTCAGGCGAAAGTAAAAAATAAAAACATTTCGCTTGCCTATTACGGTCGTGCTGAAAAAGTAAATGGTGTGTTAAAAAAAGACATTATCACTTTTATTCTGGGATGGCGATTTGAGAAAAGTTTCCGCACTCTTGAACATTATCATAATCTGATGGGGCAAATAAAAAATTTACCGTGCGAGGAAGAATGCTAGTTTTTTTAGATACGGAAACAACAGGATTGGAAGTGAGTGACCGAATCTGTGCAATTGGTTATATTGATGACGATGAGGTTCATTATGAGCTAATAAATCCGATGAAAAAAATTCCCCCTTCTGCATCCGCTATTCATCATATTACCAATGAAATGGTGAAAGAATCTCCTGTATTCGGAGTCTCTCAAAGCTATGAAAAACTTATGGCGCTTAATACACCAGAGGCTATTCTAGTATCGCATAATGCCCCTTTTGATTTAGGAATGTTGCAAAAAGAGGGAATTACATGGCAAGGCAAAACGATCGATACCCTCAAATGCTCCAAAGCATTGATGGATGATTTAGACGGCTACAGCTTGCAATTTTTGCGGTATGAACTTAGACTTTATCGTAATGAAGAAGAGTTTTTTTCAGATCATGGTGTTAGTATTATTCCTCATCATCCTCTGAGTGATGCGTTGCATGCAAAAATGATTTATGAATATCTACTTGATTTGGCAGATGAAGACGCGCTTGTCGATATGTCACAAAGCCGCTTGCTTCTTAAACGTCTCCCATTTGGTAAATATGCTAAAAAACGTATTGAGGAGATTGCACTTAAAGATCCCACTTATTTGAAATGGATGTTGGAGAGTTTGATGGATATGGATGAAGATTTGCGCTATAGTATCGATTATTATATGAGGGAAATCGTGTGAAAGTAGCTATTCAATGTGATTCACCATTGTTACAACGTTCATTGGAACTTTTTTTAGAAGGGCACTTGAGCTCAAAGAGACAGTGCGATATTATGATTCGAGACAAACCAATTTTCGATGATGAATATCCTACTTTTTTTATTACATCGGATACATCGACAGATTTAATAAAACCCTTTTCAAAAGCACAGCTGATCGAGTCATTACGCAAAAAACTGGATTCACTTAAAAATACGAAGAGTCTTGATGTTCAGGAAGAAAAAGTGGATGAGTTAAGTGACAATCGTGTTGGATTTGAGATATTGGAACACCATATCGAAAAATTAACACGCGAATATCAAACAAATATCCTCAAAGCAGTGAAAGCATTTTATGAAAAATAATTCATCATTAATCAAAAAAATTGTTGCCGGTAAATTTAAAGGCAAGAGTTTAAAACTTCCTTCCAAAGAGACTACACGAAGCTCAAAAATGATTGTCGTTGAATCATTTTTTAACACGATTCAGTTTGATGTTATTGATTCAGTTATGGTTGAAGTATTTTCGGGAAGCGGTTCTATTGGTTTGGAAGCGTTGAGTCGCGGAGCTAAAAAAGTTATTTTTATGGAAAAAGATAGCGATGCTCTTCGAGCTTTACGAGACAATATAGCGCAAACAGATCCAAGAGCATGTGAAGTAGTTGAGGGAAACAGTTTCGCTACGATTTCACAGGTAAAAAAGCGTCTTGAATCATTAGGTGAAAGTGCTTTTATTTATGTTGATCC
>JAYVLH010000091.1:0-4498 GCA_043759555.1 Sulfuricurvum sp.
ATTTTCAAAAAAGACCACTCTTCACGTTTGGGCCTTTTGAAATTGGTTGGTCAGCGTCGTCGTTTGATGCGTTACTTGAAACGTACAAACCGTGCAAGCTACAACAAGCTTATCGCAGAACTTGGTATCCGCGACAACATCTAATTCTCTTTTCATGTTCATTTTCCTCTTTCGAGGAAGATGTTTATTCTGCAGCTTTTTTTTCTTTCAACCTTCACTAATACATTTTTAAGTTATAGTAAATAATCAAGCATCATGATGATAATGATCTAGCATACGTTTGTACTCTTCGTAAATTTCTTGTACCGATAGTGAGTTTTTATACATTCTGAGAATTTGCCGGATAAAATCGAGTGGGTATTCGATCGATAATCCTCTATCACCTTTATATATTTCGGTCAATGTTGCATACATTTTTTCGTAAAGTTCCGGATTTTCTTCTTTGAGACGTTGAAGATTCTCTTCGGCTTGAATCAATTTGGCGTCATTAAATTCTCCACGTTCATGGGTTGTTTTACGATATTCCACATACTCTTTAAGGCTTTTACGGTTTAGGACATAATCGGTAAAAACTTCTATAAGCAACATATTCTCTCCTTGATAAGTAACAGTATTCAATAATTGTATGCCAAAAGCATAGCAACAGTGTAGCAGTTTTGTACAATAGGATAAGATTTGTTGTATAAATTTTAGTCGAATCAAGCAATTTTATTTTTAAGTACAATAAGGCATAATAATCATAAATATATGAAGGACTTTTTATGAAAATTGCTGTACCTGTTATGGATGAAACTCTTAAAATGGCTGGAAATGCCGGTCACACTCCTTATTTTGCTATTTTTAACCTCAAAGGCGGGATGTTTCGAAGTTTTGAACTGGAAGGTTTACGGGCTAATCCAAAAGCGGCAGGTGAAGATCACGATGACCACGATCATGATGATCATCACACATGTGAACACGGGGAAGAAGATGTTGAGCATATCAAAGCCCATGATACGATGGCGGATACCATTCAAGACTGTGATTATCTAGTTGTTAAAATGGCCTGTAAGAATACGGCTAAAAGTATGATGAACGTAGGGGTAAAACTCAAAAAATACAATGGAGCAGAAGCTCAGGCCCAAAAGATTTTGATGGAATTAGCTTCACAGTTCGCTTAAATTAGGAAGATTTTTGGAATTTAGATCCCAAAAATCTTTTTTGCCCGCTCTAAATCTTCTACGGTATCAATACCAAAACCGCTGCTGGCGACTTTTACCATTGAAATTTTTTTGCCATGATAAAGGGCTCGGAGCTGCTCAAGTTTTTCGATGTCCTCTAATGGTGCTTCACCCAGTGCACAAAAATCATGCAAGCTTTTTTTTGTAAATCCATAAATCCCAATATGCCCAAAATACGATGCTTCACCGCTGCGATTAAACGGGATCGGGGAACGGGAGAAGTAGATGGCGTTGTGATCCACATCCGTGATAACTTTGACCATATTGGGATCATTTGCAGATTCAGTATTGATGGAATTGTAACAGCTCGCCATAATAAAAGGGGTATTTTGAGTTTTGAGGTTATTGAGCCGTTCGATCAACTGTACTAAAACCTCTGTTTCAATAAACGGCTCGTCAGCTTGGACATTAATGATGAGTTCATCATCGGGAATATCAAGTAACTGAGCACATTCATTGATACGATCGGTTCCGCTTTTGTGCGTTGTCGAGGTAAGGCGTGCTTCTATACCATGGGCAGCACAAATATCTAAGATTTTTTCATCATCACACGCAACGACGACACGATCGATTGATTCAACACGTTTGGCAGTACGGATGACCATAGGCAATCCGCCGATCTCAGCGAGAACTTTTTGAGGAAAACGGGTAGAAGCAAGACGGGCAGGGATAATAATCATGGTTAAACCTCGATATGGATATAATTATTCATATTATAACTCAAAGGGATGACTGTGCTCCTTTATCAACCTGATGGCGGCTATTGCTACAACAGTGATTCGATTTTATTGTACGGATTTATCACTTCGTTAGCGCCCAAAGGCCGAATGCTTGATGTGGGTACCGGATGCGGTATTGTTGGGCTTTTGGTGGCTAAAGATTGTGATGTTCAGCTTGAAGGTATTGAAAAACAGAGCCTTTATGTCGAGTTTGCCCGTCGCAATGCGCAGATTAACCACATTGATTACAACATTCATGAAGGAGATTTTGCTGAATTTCATGATTCAAAAGGGTTTGACTGGATTGTTTCCAATCCCCCTTTTTATCATGAAGGTTCTGCGCGGTCAGAAAATCCAATGCTTCATCAAGCCCGGTACAATGTTCATTTACCGATTGAGATATTTGTCCGTAAAATTGCGAAACTTTTAACACCAAAAGGGCAAGTAGCACTTTGCTATGATGCACGGCAGTTTGTTCAATTATGCAAAGCGTTTGAGGATACAGTATTAAGAGTCGTTAATGTACAATTCGTCCATTCAAAACTAGACCGTCCAAGTACATTAGTGATGATTCACGCGAAGAAAAACAGTAAATCGCCAACGAATGTTTTACCTCCGTTGATTACATTTGAAGATGAAAAATATACCCCTGCTGTGCAGGAAATTTATGAACGAGCAAAGGTGCACAGTATCAAATGTCCGATTTAATGACACAAGAAGGATTTTGTTATGCGTTTGACCCTAGCGCCTGCGCTTCGTGCGGCGGGAATTGCTGTACGGGTGAAAGCGGTAATATTTTTGTTTCCGTAACCGAAATTACAGCCATTGCACAACTTTTAGAGATGGATGAACGGGAGTTCCGACGCAATTACTTACGTAAAGAGGGTTATCGCTATTCCCTTCAAGAACGTCTTGTAAAAGGTTCTCACGATTGTGTGTTTTTTGACCGTTCACAAAATGGGTGTAGTATTTACACAGCCCGTCCGCTGCAGTGTCGAACCTTTCCGTTTTGGGATTATTTTCGTCACCGTGTTAATGAGTTAAAAGCTGAATGTCCAGGGATAATATCATGAATAAATTTTTCTTTCTCGTACTTATTTTTGCCGTTAGCATGCAAGGTGCTGCAAAACCAAAACAATTAAAAAAAAGTAAGCAACCGATTGAAGTCTTGAATGAGACGTATGTTATTGCGGCCTTGGATGCGCAAGCCCGTCGAAAAAGTGATTTGGCATCCCACTATTATGAAATTCTTTATTCAAAAAGTGGAGAAAAAGAGTATTTATATCAGTCGTTACGGATGATAGAAATTGGAAACGATACCAATAAGCTTTCACGTGCCACGCAAGAGGCATTGAGCAAAAATCCTCAGGATGTAACCCTGAAACGATTTGCCGTTATTGCTTTGCTTAAGAACGGTAAGTATTCACAAGCTGCACAAGAATCTTTGAGTTTGAGCAATCAGACCAAAGCCGCTTCCGATTATACATTATTGGCAGAATCTTATATGAAAATGTCAAATTATCAAGGCGCTTACGGTGCTCTTAAAAGTGCATATGCTATCGCCCATGATGAAGATATAGCCGAACGGTTATCGCTTATACAGTATGCCCATTTAGGACAAAAAAAAGAGGCAATTGCCTTTTTGAAAGAGCATATCAGTGTTCATGGAAACAGCAAAGTTATTGGAAAACGTTTGGGCAGTTTTTATGCTGATAGCGGTGCGCTCGATGATGCAGCACTTATGTATGAACAAACCTATGACTTGAGCCTTGATCCGCTGGTCGCACAAGAAGCAATCAAAATTTATGCATATCAGCAAAATATTCCAAAACTCAATGCCTTACTCGAAAAATCTGGTGTGAATGATCCCGCACTTTTGGAATTGTATGTCAGAGACAAGCAATTTGCAAAAGCATCAGAATTAGCCAAAAAATTGTACAAGAAAGATCAAGATCCTCTCTATTTGGCACAAAGCTCTGTTTTTGCTTATGAAGCAGCTGAAGATAAGAATGATACGGCTCTTTTAAAAGAAGTTATTGATGGATTAAAACGAGCAAACAGTGAGCTTGACAGCCCTCTTTATCTGAATTATTTAGGTTATCTGATGATTGATCATGATATCGATGTGGATGGGGGAATGGTCTATATCAACCAAGCACTCAAAACACATCCAAATTCCCCTTATTACATTGATTCGCTGGCATGGGGCTATTATAAAAAAGGTGAATGTAGCGAAGCGTTAAAACTTATTAAGCAAGTGGAATCGATGATGGGAACGGATGAGGATGAGATTAAAGAACATCTTAAAGCGATAAAAAGCTGTAAACAAAAGGACAAATAGTGATATTAGACGACATAATCAAAAAAACAAAAGAAGATTTAAAAGAACGTGAAGCCAAGTTCAGTATGGAGTGGCTGGGACGATCACTCGCATTCAATGCACGGGCTCCTCGTGATGTCCACCCTTTTTTGACCTCTACGCCTGAAGAACCTTATCGTATTATTTCTGAAGTGAAAAAAGCAAGCCCTTCAAAGGGGATTATTCGTGAAGATTTTGAT
>JAYVLH010000092.1:0-3858 GCA_043759555.1 Sulfuricurvum sp.
TTATACCTAACCTCAATGCCCAAAGTATTGCGATGGATAATCGTGGAATAAACGGGGATATGAATCGAAAATTTGCAGAAATCAATACCAATGACCCTGATATACACATCGTCCAAGAGGTTCAAAAAATAATAACGGATCCAAAAGTTGATCTTATTTTAAACCTGCACGATGGTCATGGTTTTTATCGAAAAGAATATAAAAATACTATTTTCAACCCAGCAGCATGGGGGCAGACCTGTGTTATCGATCAAGAATCCCTTGATACGAATACCACATACAAAGATTTAAATAAAATAGCCATAGCGGTAAGCCATGATGTCAATAACGACCTCCTTGAAGACCATCACTGTTTTGATATACGAAATACAAATACACGTTTTGATGATGAAGAGATGAAACATTCTCTTACTTTTTTTGCTATTAATCACAATAAACCAGCATTTGCCATTGAAACCAGTAAAAATCTTCCATCCTTAGATGAAAAAGTGTTTTACCAACTCCGTGCCATTGAAGGCTACATGCGCTATATGGGAATTTCTTATACAAAGTCATTCGATTTAAACAGTGAAAATCTAAAAAAAATTTTAACATCTGATGGAAACGTTACAATAAATAGCACGACAGCCCTAAATTTTGAAAATTTAAGAAATGAATTAAGTTTCATTCCGTTACAATCTGAAGGTAATGAGTTTACATTTTCTCATCCATTAGGATACGCACTAAAGAAGAATGATAAATATGATCTTTATATAGGTAATAGAAAAGCCAGTTCACTAAAACCGAGTTTTCATGAAGCGGCTGAGTATGAAAATGATGTGACCATTGAAATTGATAAAAATAAAAAAAACATCACTTTCGCTACAGAATTTTCAGTAACTGCCGATTTTAAGGTTATAATTCATAATAAAGATATGCGAGTGAATATAATTGGGTACTCACCTAATAAGGGGGTTAGTGAAGCTAACACGTCTGTTAGTATTGCTGATTTAGATCCTAAATATTCACTTGATCGTAACCATCAAGTATATCGCGTTGAATTTTACAAAGGCAGCCGTTTTTGTGGGATGATACTAGCACATTTTAAATGAGGACATTAGATGAGTAAACAACAATCATTTTCTACCATCGTATCGGCTAATCCTTATCGGAAAGATTATTATTCTAGTAGTCTTAATACTATTTCAGAAGTAACATCACCTTCTTTTTCAAAAGAGCAATATACGATTTCTTTTTTAAACACAAAAGGTTTTATTACTACACTCATTGGTATTAGTAAAAATGTTCCTGATGATGATATTTATGATGCACTTGAAAACAAAACATACGAAGAGTTAGCACTCGATATGGCTGTTGAATATCAACTCCATTATATTGAAGCCATTAATAGAATAAGTGAAAGTGAGCGTTTTTACCATGTTTTTGTCGTTGATCCCCTCACATTAGAACAAGAATTTGCACCAGTTATTGAATCCCTCAAATATATTGATCAAATAGTACCTGTACCACTTTTACTGAAATCACTCTACGTAAAAGAGCTGATTGAATCAAGCGGTGCACATGGTTTCATTTATTTTCAAGAAAATGACGCATTTTTTACGGTTTACAGTGAGCAAGAATTTATTTATACAAAGTCTCTCAAATATTCACTAAAACAAATGCATGAACGTTTTTGTGAATTACTAGGAGAGCCTGTTGAGTTAATCATATTTGAAAATATTCTTGCTGATCAAGGGTTAAATACTGGAAACTCAGAATATCAAAAAAATCTGCTTAAACTATTTGGAGAAGTTTTTCTTCATATTAATGATGTTATCACTTATTCAAAACGTGCATTTGAAATCAAGCAATTTGAAACCATTTATATAGGTGCTGCCATAGGAAATATTAGTGGTCTAGACGAATATGCACAAACTTATTTAGGTCTTCGAGTTCAGCCATTTAATTTTAATTACAGCATCAAAACATCAGATAAATATGTTGATGATATTCATCAGCTTATGCATTTGTATGCTAGACTGGAATCTGATGAACGATATGAATGTAACTTTACTATCTTTCATAGACCGCCTCCTTTTGCAAAGCGTGATAGTGGTAAGCTCATCCTTGTAACTGCGGCAGCATTAGCAACTGCACTTTTGTATCCAGGAACATACTGGGGACTTTCTTATGTTGAAGAATTTCACTATACACTTATGAGCCAAGAATACGAAACGGTTCACATTGATAAAACAAGGCGTGAGGCAACTATTAATCTAAAATTAGCAAATAAAAATGCTGCACAAGTCCTGCTTGATGAACAAACAACAGCATACAAACAAAAACAAGATACGTTAACAAAAGTGCATGAAAAGAAAGTTGATTACCCTATGAAAGCAAAAATTGCTGCCGACTTTACTCGTAGTTTTAATCAATATCGAGTAAAACTGAATTCTTTTTCTTACCATGAAGAAAATAATAGTTCAACTAAAATATTCAGTTTCATGTTGACAGCACCAAAGACACAAGACATAACTGCTCTGTTAAAGCACTTAACAGAAACAAAGCATAATGAGTATGATTTTGATTTGCAGCTCATATCTTATGACAGCGACAAGTCAACTTATCTCAGTGAACTTAAGGCGGTACTCAAATGACTTTTAACATTGAAAACTATCTTTACAGTTTGGACCGTTCTCTGGCTTTAAAAAATGAACGTGACAAAATGATGCTCTTTGGTATTATTTTTGCTGGACTTTTTGCTTTTTCATACTTAGTTTTTTGGGAAAGCTCCGAGACAAGTTTCAAACTTTCCCATGAAAAAGCCATAACTATGGAAAGCAATCTCAACAATGATAAGCAATACTTAACATTAAATCCGGAAGAGCGCATAAATCAAATAGAACAAGAAACTAAAAGACTTGATCTAGACCGCCAGCGTTATATAGGTTATAATGATTACATAAAAAATCAACTTGAACAAATTTCATCGCTTTATTATGATAAAGTCGTATGGGGAGCTTATTTAGATTCAATCTCAAAATATGCACGAACCTATAATGTAAAATTACTGAAATTTGGGAACACACTTAGTACGAATAACAGTGAATTCGGACATGTATTGGATATTACAATATCAACACATGCTCCCTATAAAAATACGCTTAAATTCATTAATGCCTTAGAACAAAGTCGGCTTGTTGTTGACCTTCATACTATGAATATGACAACCGATAGTGCACTAAAAGGTGATCTGGAAATTTCAGTATGGGGGATTGTACGACAATGAAAACAATTGCATTAGCATCTTTGATACTTTCTACTATTCTTTGTGCCAATAACTCTATTAATGTACCAATGGTAGTACCAAGTATCGGTAAAATATCAGTATTACAGTCCCATGAAGACAAAGAACTAGAATGGGTAGATGAGCAAATAAAAGCTATTGTACCTTCTCGTACTGGAGTAGCGGACGGATTCATCAATTCTCTAGTAGATCCAATAAAATACAGTGCTCCTGTACCATCAAAATTTAATGGATCAGGGTTATTGGCACCGCCAAGATTAGGTGGCGGATCTTTTTTGCCTGTTATTCCCAAAGTTATTGAAGAGCCATTGAAATTGCAAGCTTTGATTAATAAGTCTGCGCTGATTAATGGAAAATGGTATAAAGTTAATGATTCAGTTAGAACGTACAGTTTGAGTGCAATCAAGTCAAATTCAGTCTTGTTGAATGGAAAAAAAGGGCAGCCTTTAGTTCTATTTCTTAGCAAAACGAACAACAATATCACAATAAATACAAAGTAGGACATCAGCATGAAATCAGTATTTAAATTTAACCCACGAGCATTCTTCTTGTCTGTTACAACAGCAGCGTTA
>JAYVLH010000093.1:0-16455 GCA_043759555.1 Sulfuricurvum sp.
TCGCGGATTTGATCCTAAGCGAGAAATTTCAGAGATTCGTAACTGTCTAGGGCGAATGCTTTTCAATGGTGAACAGCAAGAGAAAAGTGTTGAGAAAATTTCAGGAGGTGAAAAGCACCGAATGATGCTCTCTAAAATGATGCTCGAAGGGGGAAATTTCCTCGTACTCGATGAACCTACCAACCACCTTGACCTTGAAGCGATTATTGCATTGGGTGAAGCATTGCTTGACTTTGAAGGCAATGTTATTTGTGTGAGCCATGACCGTGAACTTCTCGATGCGTTTGCAGATCGTGTTATTGAATTGCACCTTGATGGAACCTATATTGATTTCAAAGGTTCATACGAAGAATTTGCTGAGGCAAAAGCACGTGGCGAATTATAAAGACTATATAGGCTTAGGTGTTGCGGGGAATTTTGCTCTTCACCTAGAGCAAGCAGGTGAGAGTGCTGATTTTAAAGATGTTATCACCGAAGATCCCAACGGTCCCAAAGGGATGTTTCCTTTTTATATTCCTAACCGACCTGATTTTTTAGGGATCTATCCCCTTAGTGATACTGCTATCATTCTGCCAAAAGAGCCATGCAAGGTACAAATAGAACCTGAAGTGGCACTTATTTGTGATTTAACCTACGATATGCATGGCAGCGTTACACAAATACTCCCCAAATTTTTCGGTGCCTATAACGATTGCTCCTTGCGTATCGAAGGCGCTTCAAAAATTAGTCATAAGAAAAACTGGGGTGAATGCTCAAAAGGGCTCTCTGATACCCTTGTCCCGATTGATACTTTTGGCCAGGGTGGAGTGATGGATAGCTATCGGATTGCTTCGTTTTTGCGACGTGATGGAATGCTGATGCGTTATGGTGAAGATGTTGAGCTCAAGGGATACAGTTATTTTTACGACAAACTTATCGAGTGGATGACCAACCAGATTAATACGCAGCAAAATACAGGACCGCTCGAAAACATAAGTGATTATTTAAAAGAGGCAGGTTCTCCAAAAAAAGCGATTATTAGTATTGGCGCAACTCGGTATACTCATTTTGGTGAGACACATTTTTTACAAGAAGGCGATGAGATTATCATTGCAGTTTATGATAACAATCTCTATTGCATGAATCCGATCTTGATGATGGCAAATAGTGGCAAACTGAACGTTGAGGGTGTGAGCGTATTGGTGCAAACGGTAGTTCGTGCTTAAAGAGGGGGTCTACCGACATTATAAGGGTGACGACTACGAAGTGACAGGCATTGCAAAGCACTCAGAGACTGAAGAAATAGTTGTGGTGTATCGTGCTTTATACGGTGATTTTGGACTTTGGGTACGACCGCTTGCAATGTTTGATGGCTTATTGGAAAACGGTGTAAAACGTTTTGTCTATGTTGGAGAAAAAAATGGCGAAGGGTGAAAAGCTTTCATTTGATATTGGAGCTTCTTGGGATGATGGATGGAAGCTTGAAGAGGAAAAAAAGTCAAAAACAATTATTCTTTTAGATCCTATTGCGCACCGTCTAGTGTTTCAAAAAGAGAAACGCCGTGGAAAAGTGGTAACTCTGGCAGGTCCTTTTAGTCTTAGTGAAATTGAGGCTCAAAAAGTCCTCTCCCATCTAAAAAAATCTCTTGCATGCGGCGGTGCATATAAAGAGGGGTGGATGGAGTTTCAAGGCGAGATAGCTCTAAAATTGCGTGAACAACTCGAAAAATTAGGATTTAAATTTAAAAATCCGAAATCATAATGTTGTTGTAAAGACGACAGTATTACGTCCTCGTTCTTTTGCCGCATAAAGATTGCTGTCAGCACTGTGTAAAAGAGATTCATTGTCCATATTTTCAGTAGGATTTAGACAAATGGAACCTATTGAGATAGTCAAAAGTCCACTATTTTTATTCCCTTTGTGTGCCATACCCATAGATTCGATGTTAAATCGCAGTTTTTCTGCCATTGCCCGTGTATTTGAGCAGTCTGTTTCCGTGAGAATAACACCGAATTCTTCACCCCCTAGACGAAAGACAAAATCTCCTGGACGTAATAACGATGATCTTAGTGTTCTTGCCACACTTTGCAGTGCAATATCACCTTGAAGATGACCATACGTATCATTGTATTGTTTGAAAAAATCGATGTCTATCATCATAAAGGTTATGGGCTTATTGGAACGCAGAGCACGTTTGAATTCCCGTTCATAAACAAGATTAAAATACCGGCGATTGAAAATTCCTGTTAAGGAATCGGTATAGGAAGCTTGCTCAAGTTTGATGTTTAAATGTTTAAGGGTTTGTGATGATTCGAACAATTGTAATTGCTGAGATTCAATTTGCATAAAAATACGCCAGGCAAATGTCATAACACCGATGAGTATGACGCAAAGCATAATAGCCAGCTGCATTAATGAGTTTTGGTGGTGAGTGATCAAAAGTGAGCGCTCGTAAGCAGCTGCAGCAATCTCATAGGAGATAAGACCTGAAATTGTAGTATGAATGGATGTGACGTTATCGGAAAGTGTTTTTACTGAAATAGCAGATCGATGTGTATGTTCCAAAGCCAGCAACCGTATTTCCTCGAAATAGCGCTTAATCATGTCTACTTGCGTTTGAGTATAATGAATATAAGGAAGTTCTTCGGGACGTTTGTCGTGTGAGAGATACCTGGACCACAGGTGATTGGTATGCTCTAGTCCTAAGGTAATAGCATTTGCTAAATCGTCATCCTCAATGAGCCCCTCTCTCCAGTGATAGATACTCGATTCAAGTTCATGCTCATAAGCAGCATTTATCGAATTTAATTCAGTGAGGGGGACAAGTGAACCAAAATAAAGAGTATCGACATTTTTTTTCATGGTCATCAGATTGAAGTAACCGACAAAACCTATAACAATAAGCCCAAGTGCTACACTTAATAACAAATATAATAGTTTTGTTTTTAGCTGCAATGATTCCATAAATTAGCGCGTACCTTTTTAGGTATAGATCATTATTCTAAGCAACTCCTATACCAAAAAATAATAGAATAAGTGAATAAAAATAGAGGCAGATGCGGATGGTCGAATATCTCACTGCTGGATAGCTTGAGTTTAGGATAAGAGCCAATATAGCCCGTAGCCGATTCCTGCTGCTATCAATGCGATAAGGGTAAAGGTGAGGAGAAGCCGAGTAACCAAGATCCATAGGAACCGTATCATTTACGGTTTGGATGTGTAGGGTTCTATCGTAATTTTTTTGGCCAGTGCGTATTGAATTCCACCTTGGAAGTCAATGATGTTGTAACCCATTTTTTTTCCTAGATAGGTTCCTAATATTTTTGATCGGCTTCCGCTGTTACAGATGAGAGCAATGCGTTCTCCTTTTGAAGTCTTTTTGTTCAATTCATCTAAAAAAGCTTCCATATTGTAGTTACCGCGCTCATCGAAAAACATGATGGGGATAGCGCCTTTGACAAGACCGGTTGCTTTCCACTCTGATGGGGTGCGAATATCGATAATTTTGATTTTGGAATCAACTATCTTTTGATCAATAGGTTGTGCGGTATAATCTGCCATTAAAGCGGTAGTTGCGAAAAGTAGAAAAAGTAACCATTTGCTCATCAAAAAACCTTTTAATAAAAATAATAGATATAATTGTAACCAATAACAGTTAACTGAAGGCACCATGGGCGCACCTAAAGAAGAAAATGCAAAACGACTCCGTTATATTAGACTGCTTGGTCGTTTTGTAAATGGAATATTGTCGTATTTAGCAAAAAGTGATAATCCGACTAAAGAGCAGTATGATCAAAAAGTGGATATGAATTTTCGTTTTTTAGAGAAGAACGAAGCAGTTAAACTCTATAAAGATGAGTATATGGAACTTGAAGGATTGGGGCAAAAGATTTTAAACTTTCGAAACAGTGATGAAGAGATCAAAACGATTAAAGAAGAACTTTTTTACGCTCAAAATCAGCTTGAAAAAAGAGTCAATGCTTGTCGTTATAAAAAATCAAAACATGATAATCATGCACAAGATGGGTGGTGAGAACTACTGCATTAAGGATGACGGGTCAATCGCTCTTTAACATCACTCAAACGGACAAAGCTAAATCCTTCTTTGAGTAATGTGTTGACTCCTTCAATAACACCTTCACGTGTACCGCTCTCAGGATGATTCATGTGACAAATAACAATATCACCGCTGTGTGCACTTAGGAGCTGTTGAGCAACTTTTGGAGCACTAAATGTAGCACCGGCATCCCCAAGAATTGAAAACCCGCCGATCTCCATCCCTAGAGTACGTGCAAGGGTGACGGCACTTTCATCATAGTAGGCAGTGCCAGAGCGAAAAAAAGCAGGACGTCTTCCTGTGAGTTTCTCTATTTTTTGATTATTTCCACCGATTTCGGCGATTACTTCTGCCTCTGATGCTGTTCCGGCGATCCCATAGATACTTTTACCCTCTGTAGAGAGAGGTTTATGTGCGGTTCCATGATTGGCAATTTCGAATAAGGGATTGTTGGCGAGTTTCATAAAAATTTCTGGGTTGCTCTCAATCCAGCGAGAATTGATAAAGAGAGTGGCCGGTATGTGATTAAGACTCAAAAACTCGATCAATCCGGCATCGTATTGTGAGCTTTTTATACTTCCGCCACAAGCATCAAAAGTCAATGCAATCTCTTTTTTATTACTATGAAAATGGGTGACGACTCCGGTGACATTCTCACCCCATTGCAGGGGATGTGCTTGTATTTGTGCAATAAGCATGAGTAGACTTAGTAAAAAAATAGGTAAAATGGGCATATACTATTCCTTTAAAAGTGTAGGCGCAGATTATTGCCTATTTAAGGTAAATATGTGGGCTTGAGTTGACAACATTCTTTTTAAAACAGTTTATTCTGTTTTTTCTTTGACGTAACCGGCACCTTCATTGACTTTTTGTTTTGTCCAGTCAGTTGCGGTATTAGTATCTTCTTTGACACCATGCCATGTTGCTGTGCAACCCGAAAGTAGAAGAGTGATAAGGGAAAGAAGAAATAGGTTTTTCATGATGATGTCCTTTACGATAACAATTTTTAGTAGTTGTTATTGTAGCAAAAAAATGGTAATAGCAAAAAGGTTAAACTTTTTTACTCAAAATCTCGACATTATTACTGTTTCCTAGCACTACAAGGATATCACCCTTTTCGAGTATGTCATTTTTTTCAAACGAAGTGTGCCACTCACCTTGGTGTTTGTAGGCAATCGGTTTGACTTCGAAATCCTCTTCAAATATAGGAGAGAGGATAGATATACCTACCCAAAATGGCGGAACGGTCATTTTGGCGAGTTTCATTGTTATGGAAAGGTCAATGGTTTCATAGTGCATATTGGCCACTAACTTTTTAACCAGTTTTTTGGCAGATTCCATTTCGGGATAGATCACTTTGGCAGCACCTAGTTTTGAGAGGATTTGACCATGTACTTGGGTGATTGCTTTGGCGACAACTGTCTCAATACCGATTTCTTTGAGTGCCATAACGGTCAAAATACTTGCTTCAAGGTGTTCACCAATACTGACGATGGCAACTTCTGCATCGACGATTCCCGCTTCACGCAATGCTCGTGGATCGGAGGAATCTAGCATGATAGCATCTTGGACGTATTCGCTGATATTACGAATTTTTTCTTCATCGTTGTCGATCGCGATGACCGCTTCACCTTGTTGAGCCAATCCTTTGGCAACATGAAATCCAAATTTCCCTAATCCAATAACGACGTATGTCATATAATAACCTTTCCTTCTGCGTATTTAATACGGGTTTGCACCGCTTTACCTACTATAACGATAGTGAAGGCAAAAACACCTACTCGCCCCATTAACATCAAGAAGATGATATTAAGTTTACCCATATCACTAAAAAGAGCACTGTAGCTTAATACACCGCCATTACCAGTCGATACACCAACCGTACCAAACGCTGAACAAGTTTCAAAGAGGGTCCGGACAAAATGGAGTCCTTCGCTTTCATTTAAAAAAACGGTAGAGATCAATACATAAAATGAGGCTACGAAAATGATAGCATAGGCTTTGTTGATTTGATAGTGATTTAGGCTTCGATGAAAGATATGAGGATTATCTTGTCCGCGTAATGTATACCATACCCCTATAATAGCGAGCGCCAGCACTGTAGTCTTGATACCGCCTGCTGTTCCTCCAGGGCTACCTCCGACAATCATAAAAATCGTTCCAAAAAAGAGGTCAGAATCATTAAATGTGGAAAAATCAATGGTATTAAATCCTGCTGTTCTGTAGTTAACGGAGGCAAACCATGCTGCCAAAATTTTATGCCATGTATCCATTGGCCCGAATGATGCAGGGTTATTCCACTCAAGCGAGAGGATAATCGCTATTCCAGCCAGGATCATGATGCCTGATGTCCACAAAACTATTTTACTATGAGTAGAGAGACGTGTTAGAGATTTTCGTCGAAAATTGTAAAGTTCCAAAAGAACAAAATATCCTAGACCGCCTAAGATAATAAGAACCGGGATGGTTACGTTGATAGTAAGATCCTCGCGGTAGTCCATAAAGTTATTACTAAAAAGGGAAAACCCAGCGTTATTAAAAGCAGAAATAGAGTGAAACAAACCATACCATATCGCATTGGCCAGAGGCATATCAGCCCAAAATCTCAAAGCCAGAATAACGGCTCCGGTAGCTTCGATGATGACGATACTGGCAAAAACGATTTTTAGGAAGCGAAAAATACCGCTTACCCCAGGATGGTTCAAGGATTCTTTTAAAATGAGACGGTCGCGATACCCCAATTTTTTACCTCGCATGATGGCTAAAAAGGTAACCGCCGTCATATAGCCTAAACCGCCGATTTGAATTAACAAGAGGATAATAACATGCCCAAAAGTAGTAAAATCAACAGGTGTGTCTTTGACAATCAATCCTGTGACACAGACGGCTGAAGTGGAGGTAAAGAGTGCATCAATGATAGAAAGCTCACCATTGTGTGCAAAGGGAAGCAGCAGTGAAAGTGCACCAATGCCAATGAGAATTATAAAGCTCATAAAAACTATTTTGACATCTTGAGTATGCGTTGGAAATCCTTGCGATTATTAATGGTTGAAATGATAGAGCAGTATTAATAAAAAAGAAGTTAAAGAAAAGAGAACACCGAAGAGGTGACCTTTGTATACATATTAAATTTTTGCTCGACGTGAAACTCCAATGAGCTTCTCATGAGGGAAGTTGTAAAAACTGACAAAGTTTGGCGACAGGTCTTTAATCATAGCAAATATTTTCCATATTAGACTGTCCGAAACAATCTCTTCATCTCCGTAAAAAATAGAGCGTTCATTAATATTTCGTTCGCGCAATAACTTCTCAACATTGAGTTTTTCCATATAACCCGAATGGATAATCAACAAATCCAGTGCCTCGCCTAATGGAGAGAGCTGACTGCTGATACCGTGAGGTTCATGTGATGTTTTGATAATAACGATAATATTATAATCGTAAATAATTCCATTTTGAAACATTGTCTTGGCAATGTATGCAGGAATGGCATCTGTATTACGGGCAAAAAATAATGCGGTACCGCTTACATGTTGTCCCAGTCTGTATCGATTGGAATACTCATCCAAAAAAACATCTTTATCCACTGGGATCAAAGAGGCATAAAGACGCTTTTGACCTTTGGTGTAAAGAATAATAATAAAAAGAGGAACAGACGCAATAATCAAAGACCAATAACCACCGTGGGGAATTTTCATCCAACTGGAGACAAAAAAGGTTATACTCATCAACCCGGTGAAAATTGCGAAACCCATTTTGAGATACTCTTTTTTAACCATAAATATCATGCTCATCAAAATACCAGTAATACTCATAGCTCCTGCAACAGACAGACCATACGCAGCTGCGAGTTTAGCCGATTCACCAAAATCAAAAAGGATTAGAATGACACAGAAGAACAAGAACCAGTTAACTGAACCGACGTAGATTTGGCTACGAAGTTCATCAGAAGTATACTCAACATTAAAATGGGGAAAAATACGAGTAGTCATTGCCTGATACAATACTGAAAAGACACCGCTTATCATTGCCTGTGATGCAATAACCGTTGCAAAGATGGCCAATATCACCAATGGAATGTACAGTGTTGGTGCAAAAACATGAAACATTTCAAAAAATGGACTTTTGAGTGACTCAGGATGAGAGAGTAGAAATGCCCCTTGACCGTAATAGCACAATATTAATGCTACAGAGGCGAATAGCCATCCTTTAAGAATCGGAAGTCGCCCAAGATGTCCCATATCTGCATACAATGCTTCACCACCTGTCGCACACAGTAGGACATCAGCCAAAACTACAAATGCAATAAATGGGTGCTGAACAACAAACTCTATTGCATAAAACGGTGAAATTGCTCGAAGAACTTCCGGATTTTGGAAGACAAAATATCCTCCGACACTACCAAGGATAAAAAACCAAATAACCATAATAGGACCAAATGCACTGGCGACTTTTTCAACCCCTTTTTTCTGAACTGCAAACAGTGCAAATGCGATACCTGCAGCAATAACAAGCAGTACCAGCCTCGGTGTCTCTTCATACCCAGGAATCAACATAATACCCTCAACGGCACTAAGAATACTGATAGCAGGGGTGATAACACCATCCCCAATCATCAGCGAGATTCCTAAAAATCCAAGCGCAGTTACAATACCGACTAAACGTGCCCCTTTGAGGTAGGGTAACAAGATTTGTACAAGAACAACTGTTCCACCCTCTCCACGTTTAGAGAGGCTGGTTGCTAACCACGCATATTGTACGGTAACAAGCATGGTAAGTGTCCAAAGAATCATAGAAAGAATCTGAAATATTGTTTCTTTTGTGGGTTGAACAAGCAGTAAAATGACGGCAAAGGTATAGATAGGACTCGTACCAATATCGCCATAGACAACTCCAAGCGATTTGATAACCATCATTTCGCTTTTGATACGTTCTTTAAGTGTCATTGGTTTCTTTCTTAATGGAGTAAAATAAAGGTTTATTAAATCTTTATGAATAATATACAGCAAAAAAGCTTATTATTCATGTAATACTGTCAACGCAATAATCATATCTTTGATACAATCATATTTAAAGTATTATTTACACAATTTATGTACAAGTTTTATAGGAAATATTTATGGATAACACAAAAGAGCCTTCTTTACGCCATGTCTTAGGTCTTGGTACGGCAATACTATTAGTAGCTGGAAGCATGATAGGATCGGGTGTATTTAAAAAAATAGCTCCGATGTCAGCAAATCTTATGAATGGGTCATTGATCCTTTGGGCGTGGGTGATAGCAGGTCTTATCACCATGCTGGGTGCTTTTAGCTTTGCTTCATTGGCAACGACAACAAAGGAAGCTGGAGGACAGTTTCAATATTTTAAAAACGTATTCGGCGGTTTTTTTGGTTTCATTTACGGATGGAGTTTTTTTGCCGTTATCAGTACCGCTTCAATTGCATCGATTGCGTACGTTTTTGCTGAATCACTTGGTAGTCTTTGCGGAGTTCCTCCACTTCTGGAAGCCTACAGCTCTTATAATATCTTGGGAATCATTTTTCCTTTTCAAAACGCTTCTATTAAGCTCATTGCCATTACTACATTAATTTTCCTGACTATTTTTAATATTCGAGGGGTAGAGGGAGGAGGACGGCTTAGTAACATTGTCACGAGTGCGAAAATTTTGGGTATATTGTTGCTCATATTCATGGGATTGAGCTATTCAGGAAATAGTGCTCACACAACGACTACAATTCATGCTTTTAATTCAAGCCAAACAAGTGAGCTGTTACAGATAAGCGCTTTTTTTACCGCCATGCTGGGAGCTTTTTGGGCATATGACGGATGGGTTAACATTACCAACATGGCCAGTGAATTTAAAAATCCTACTAAAAATATTCCAATAGCGATTATTGTCGGAACAGCGTTAACAATGTGTCTCTATGTTCTGGTAAATTATGCCTACTTACAAGTACTAACACCAGCTGATTTTGCCCATTTAAGTACACAAGAGGGAAGTATCGCTGCTGTAGAAGTTGCAAAAATCACCATGGGCCCGATAGGTATCACACTTATTTCCATTTTAATTATGGTATCGACATTCGGGGCGACACAGGCTAGTACCATGTCTGCGGCGAGAGTTTATTATCAAATGTCGAAAGAGGGATATTTTTTCAAGCCTTTTTCCCATGTGCATAAACGCTTTAGAACACCGTATATTTCTTTAATTGGGCAAATGATTTGGGCATGTTTACTTATAATAAGTGGTACCTTTGATCAACTTACAGACATGCTTGTTTTTGCTGCATTTATATTTTATGCTTTAGGTGCTATTGCCGTCATCCGCCTTAAAATGATAGGAAAATTACAGATAACCTATGGATATCCAGCAGTACCTCTTTTATTCTTTCTGTGCTGTATTGTCATAGTCATGAATTCTATATATTCACGCCCGCTTGAATCGCTTACTGGGCTAGGGTTAATTATTCTCGGCGTACCACTTTATCTCTATTTTAGAACGCGGAATTAAGAATTTATCCATGGCAGTGTCGGAACAACATACTAAAATGTAGATCACGCACTTCGAAAAGTCTATTACGTTAGATTATACCCACTTGGTTACGTCCATGCTCTTTTGCATAATAAAGTCCTTGGTCAACACGCTTGAAAAGATCTGCAAAGGTATCGTCTGTGTTAAATGTACTGATCCCTAGACTGATGGTTATATGGTCAACTTTTGGGAATGGAGTATGTTTAACTGCCATACGAAGTTTTTCTGCAAGAATTTGAATATTGTCTAGATTGGTAGTAGGGCTTAATATGAGGAATTCTTCTCCGCCCCAGCGAGCAAAAATATCTATCTTGCGGATATTTTCCTGTACAACAGTAGTCAAGATTTTGAGCACTTCATCTCCAATATCATGACCATAAGTATCATTAACTGATTTAAAATTGTCTATGTCGATTAGGATTAAAGAAAGAGGTTGTGAAAATCGACGTGATCGTTCACTCTCAAGAGTAAAGAGTTCTTCAAACTTATGACGGTTGTAGATGCCTGTAAGCTTGTCAATCGTAGCAATATGCTGTAAGTCCTGATTCATTAGTGCTTCAATAGTAACGTCTTTGCCCGTTGAAACGAAACTGACTATAGTATTTTTATCATCTTTGAGTGGCGTGATTGTCTTATTTTCATAAAAAAGATCACCATTTTTCTTGCGATTGATAATGGTTTCTCGATAAATATCTCCGCGTAAAATCATTGTCCACAACTTTTTATAAAACTTATTGTCATAGCGGTCTGATTTTATAATTCTAGGATTTTGCCCTATCACTTCCTCTCTTTCATACCCGGTATGATCACAAAATGCTTGATTGACATAGGTGATTATTCCACGTTGATCAGTAATCGTAACGATATCGTCAATTTGTTCTATAACTTTGGATAATTTCTCAATTTCTTCACGAGATTTTTTGATTTCACGCATATCAATGGTCATCCCAGATATGATATCCCCTTCAAGTGTTGCGCTCACAATAATAGGCACAGTATTTGCATGATGATCGAGTAGCTCTAATTCATAGTTACTGACAAAATGATCTTCGGATAATTTTTTAATAAACTCTTCCCTTTTTCTTGGATCATTATAAATCATAATACATTTTTGACCGATCAACTCATCAGAAGAGTCAAAATCAAGTAAGTTTGTGAATGCTTGGTTTACATATAAAATATTCCCAGATAGATCACTACGATATATACCAACCATTGCATGCTCAACCAAATTTTTATATTTTTCTTCTGATTTTTCTAGTGCTTTTTGTGCTGTTATTTGTGCGGTGATGTCCTGAACCGTCCCTGTCATATTGGCAGGTGTCCCGTCCTCATACGTTACTTGCCCTTCTTCGATGACATGGCGTATCGTTCCATCTTTTTGAACGATGCGGTGTGCGATGGTGTAATTGGTATGATTGTTCAGAGAATGATTAACGGCTTCTTGTACCGCTTCACGATCATCGGGATATACTCTCAATAAAAAAGCTTCATAGTTTGCTTGAAATTCTTGAGGTTGAAGCCCGAAAATCCGATAAATTTCATCTGACCACCAGAGGGTATTGGTACGTATATCCCATGTCCAGTTCCCCATATGAGCGATCTCTTGAGCTTTGTTAAAATTCTCAGAAAGAATAAAAAGTTCGGATTCCCGTTGAGAAATTATATTTCTACTTCGATAAAGGTACCAGATAAACAACAAACTACCCAATAGGATAGTCGCTAATAATCCATAGATGATATCAGTAATTAAATCTTCGTGTTTGTGATAAAAGCTTGGAGAGCGATTTAAAAATTTACTTTGTGCCGCGATATTATCTGGAAGTATAATATGGTGTTGTTGAAGAGCTTGTACATCAAAAACCCATCCGTAACTATCTTCTACTCTTTGTGGAATCGGCGAGTTTGGATTAGCAAGAATTTGCAAGACGATTTTCGCAGCTTCACTCCCCTGAACGGTACCATCATCAGCATAACCGCCAATAACGCCTTGTTGAATAAAAGAACTTTCAAGACTGAAAATACGAAAATCTCGCGTATGAACGATCATATAAATCGCTTCTTTTAATGGTACTAGATTGCCATTTTTGGAATGAAAACCACCGATGGTTGTCAAAATAATGTTTTTTCCAGGATATGTTTTTAATTTTTCAAGAACCATATCTAATGACTGATTATTGACATACTGGACATTCAAGCCAGCTATCATAGATGTTTTTTGCTGTACAGAGGTCTGAATAACATCGGCTGTTGAGGACCCATCACCTAGCAAAAGGACCTTGCTTTCTTGAGGAAATAATTACTTGATTAATTTAAAATTGGAGATGATCTCTTTTTCCTCATAGACACCTGTGTAGGAATCTTTAGATAAAGTATCAGCAAGCTTATGATCGTTTATTCCTGAAAATACGACTTTCACTTTAGGAAAGAGTTTTTCGCGGGTGTCCATCACAAATTTAAGGGCATTATCATCAGTAACATAAATAATATCAAGAGGATACCCTTTGTATTTACTTGCCAAATAGTGAACAAACTTATCTTTGTATGGCTGATCAAACGAACGGCGCTTCGTATCGAGATATTCTGCTGAATACGAGGGATAAAATCCGGGGACAGTATCCAAAGTTTCTCTAAATCCTGTCCGTTGTTCTTTTGTCCAAGGATAGTCTTCATGATAAGAGTGTATGGCTAAAATATGTATCTCTTTTGCCCATAAAGAATAGCTCAAGGCAAGTGCAATAAATAAAAATTTCTTCAAAATCAGGTCCAATAGATTTAATATATAATGATAAGTATACAATTAAGGTTATAAAAAGAGATAGGTTAAGAACGAAACATTATTATAAAGTCGGTGGGAAACTCTTTTATAAGATTGTAGAAGTGAATAAATTGATTGCAAGAAATCAGATGGGATAAAAAAGTTTTTGGAAAAGTTGGACACCCAGTAAAGTTTAAAGTAGTTGAAGGTGTGTAAAACGGGAGGTTTTCTGTGGTGACTCCAAGGGGATTTGAACCCCTGTGGCCAGGATGAAAACCTGGAATCCTAACCGTTAGATGATGGAGCCACATAAAAGTGGTTGAAAAAATGGTGTCCCGTGATGGATTCGAACCATCGACCCCTTCATTAAAAGTGAAATGCTCTACCAGCTGAGCTAACGGGACGTAATAAACTGTTCCAGCACAATTTATGGACGGGAATTATAGCTAATAACAGCTTTCATGTCAATGTATTTGATTTAAAATTTGAAAATTAGCTTTTGGTTGGTAGTATTTGCAACTTTCATGGTATGATTTTAGTATGAATATTTGGCTATTTGATTTTCCTTTGGCGTGGCTGCTTGCTGTTCCACTTTTGTTTTGTCTTTATAAATGTAAAAAAGTCGAGAGTGTGCATCTATTTCCACATCTTCATTTTTTTGGCACGGTGGGAAAATGGCGCAATCTTGATTGGCTGCTTAAAGTACTGGCGGTACTCTTGATGGTGGGGGCATTGGCAACACCTGTGATGATCGATTATGATGATCCGCGTAACCGAAATGGAATTGATATTGTTCTCGCTATCGACGGAAGCGGATCGATGAATGCATCTGGATTTAGTGCAGAAAATGATCGAGCCAGTCGATTTGAGATTGTTCAGCACATTGCGAGTGATTTTGTGATGAAGCGGCTTGAAGATAACGTCGGAGTGGTACTGTTTGGTGATTTTGCGTTTATTGCTTCGCCTGTGACCTATGAAAAAGAGATAGTCTCTGAGATGATAGGTTATCTCTCTCATGGTATGGCAGGGCAAAATACCGCGATTGGCGAGGGAATTTCTATGAGTGTACGAGCGCTTCGTGATTCTAAGGCAAAATCCAAAGTGATTGTTTTGTTGACTGATGGTGAGAATAACAGCGGGTCAATCTCTCCTAAAGAAGCAATAGCTATGGTTCAAAAAAATAACATTAATCTTTACACTATAGGGATTGGGAAAAAAGGAGAGTTCGACAATGCTTTGCTTGCGCAGTTGGCTCATGATGGAAGCGGAAGGTTTTTTGTTGCCTCAGATGAAAAAGAGCTTCAGGGTGTGTACGATGAGATTAATAAACTGGAACGCTCAAGTATCAAAAGTGAAAAGCACACGTTTAAAGAGCATTATTATTGGGTGTCACTCATCGGAGCATTGGGGATAATGCTGATGTTGCTGTGGAAGCGCAAGAAGGTGATGGGATGATACTTCTGAATTCTCTTTGGCTTTTGGCTTTATTGGTAATCGTTTTGTATGGTGCCGCAGTTAAGCGTAATGAATGGAGGATAGATAGCTCCCAAAAATGGTTGTTGCTTTCCATTTCTTTGATAATACTTTCGCTTGCACGTCCGGTAATTCCTCAAAAACCAATTGAAATAGAACACGCAGGAAAAGATGTGATATTGGCCATAGATTTGTCTTATTCAATGCGAGGGACGGACGTGGCACCAAGTCGCTTGAGTGAGGCAAAAAAAATATTAATTGAGACGGTACGAACGCATCCGAAGGATCGTTTTGGGGTGATTGGATTTACAACACAGGCTATTGTCCTTTCTCCTTTGACTAAAGATACCGAATTGCTTGAGCATCTCTTTGGTGCGTTGGATGAGACCCAGATTATTACTAAGGGGACACGTGTGATGAGTGCATTGGAACTTTCACGCAAAATGTCTCATGCAAAACATCCTCTTGTGATTCTTTTAACGGATGGAGGAGATGAAGGCAGCTATAAGAAAGAAGCTGTGTTTGTGAAAGAAAATAATCTTCGGGTCAATATCGTGATGTTGGCAACCCAAAATGGGAGTATGCTGCCTACGGAGGATGGGAGTGCGCTCAAAGATGAGAAGGGGCATATTGTTATAAGTACGCGAAATGATGCTATTGATGAAATAGCCAAAGCATCTGACGGTCATGTTGTTTCCAGTGCTAGTGAACTGCGCGGAGTTATCGATGATGTACGGCAGGAAGACTATACCGCAAGTTCCAGCGTAAGTGATAATAAAGAGCTTTTTTATTTTCCGTTGACGCTCGCATTGATTGGATTTGTGTTTGCTATGACCAAGCTTGGGGATAAAATTTCTAAAATTCTGATACTGGGATTGGCCTTTATCGGTATTTCAGCCAATGCCGGTGTGTTTGATTTTGTTTATCTGAAAGTGGCTTCCAAAGAATATCAGCATAAAAATTATGAAGGCTCAGCACAGTGGTATGAACAAGTAAATTCATCGCAAGCTGACTACAACCGGGCCAATGCACTTTATAAAGCGGGAAAATACTCAGTGGCACTTGCTCTGTATCGTAATATCCGCTCCAATGAGCCATTATTTAAATCGAAAATTTATTATAATATGGGCAATTGTCATATCCGGCTTGGTGAGTTTGAGAACGGTCGGAATGCTTTTTTGAAATCATTGACGCTTCATTACACCAAAGAGGCGGATGAAAATCTCCGTTTTATTGCACAGGCACAGGAAAAAAAGACATTGAACGCTCGAAAAGAAAAAAAAGATCAGTTTGCGCAAGAAGAAAACGCCCCTACGGGAGAGAAAAAAGCGTCAAAACAAGGGGGCGGAAGCAACATGCAAAGTGATATGAAATCAGGTGGTGGAGGCGATGAGGGAAAAAAAACCGAGGCTGATCCCCGTTTTTCTGCCTCGCAAGGCAAAGCTAAGCTCTCTTCGCGCCAATATGAGCTAATCAACGCGAGGAGTATCCATGAAACCAAACCTTGGTAAAATCCTCTTTCTCTGGAGTATTGCTGTTGGACAACTGTGGGGAGCGTACCAGTGGAGCGTACTCGAAGTGCCTAAGACATTGGTCGTAGGTCAAAGCGGAGTTGTCCGTTATGAATGTCGGTTTGACGGAAGTGCAGCAGA
>JAYVLH010000094.1:0-19124 GCA_043759555.1 Sulfuricurvum sp.
ACCAGCACGAGCGCCCCCTTTACCTTTTTGAGCCCATGGTTTTTTACCACCACCGCGCATCTCAGAACGAGTCTTAGCTGATGCAGTGTTTGAACGGATGCTTGCTTGATATGATTTAACGTACAACCAAAGGTTGTGTGGATTAATCCCGCTAAAACTCTCAGGCAATGCCAATTCAGAGGCTTTTTCAAATTTTTCGTTTAAGACAATAGCACTCATTGTTTAACAACCTTTACTCGACCTAGAGCACCGTTTGCACCTGGGATAGCACCCACGACAACCAATACACCGTTTTGTGCGTCAAAAGACATCACTTTGTTTTTAACTGTAACAAGCTCGTTACCGTATTGTCCAGACATTTTGCGTCCTTTTTGGACTTTACCTGGCCATTCGCGGTTACCGATAGATCCACCAGTACGGTGAAAACGGTGACCGTGTGCGCCTGGTCCGCCGGCAAAATTCCAACGTTTCATAACGCCGGTAAAACCGCGACCTTTGGTGTTAAATGCACTTTTAACTACTTTTGCATCCGCTAAAGGTGCCATATCCTGGTCACCCGCTTCTGTGTTAGCAACTTCCAATGTAGCGAATTTATTGAATTCAGCAGAAAGGTTATATTTCTTTTGCTGACCCTCAATTGGCTTATTGTGTGCTTTTCCTTGGCTATATGCTACGAGAGCTGTGCCATCTACTACTTCGCAAACTTTCACTTCTTTTACTTTTAAAAGAGTTACCGCTTTACTTGGTACGCCGATAGTTCGGCTCATGCCGATTTTTTCTACAATGTATTCCATACCCACTCCTTACTTGTCCATAGAGCGAACTTCTACGTCCACTTCCGGAGCCAAGTCAAGCTTCATTAATGAATCAACAGTATCAGGCGTAGCTGATACGATGTCGATCAAACGAGCGTGCATACGAATCTCAAATTGCTCACGTGAACTTTTGTTAATGTGAGGTGACTTAAGAACCGTATATTTACGAATCTTTGTTGGCAAAGGTATTGGGCCACGGATTTCCGCACCTGTACGCTTTACTGCTTCAACGATAGAAGCTACTGAACGATCAAGCACACGATGATCGTATGCTCTAAGTTTCAAACGAATCTTTTCCATAATTTTTCCTCTATAAAGAACTCATCAGTCGATGCTGACTATGTAAGGCAAGTTAGAATTATAGCGATATAGCCCCTTGTGGTCAATGATTTAAGTAGTAAAAATGCATTCTATTAGTAATTTTGTTTCCTTTTAATAAGGAAGTAATAAAATTTAGGTTATTATTTACTTCATGAATACACTTTTAGATGACTATTATCGACATGATTTACACAACCCAAACTTCATTGAGCGTAAAGCATCACTTAATGAAGAGAATGTTTGGATTTGTGGTGTTGCACAATCAGGGAAAACTTCTTTGATTAAAAACTATCTTCTCACACATAAAAAATCATCCTACCTTTATATCGATTGCCGTGACGTGCGTTTCAACGTCGATGAACTCAATAATCTTCTTCAGCCGTTTTGTAATGAACATAAAATTTCTATTTTGGCATTGGATAATTACTGTGATGATATTAAACTCTTTCCGCTCACACAAATCATCCTCGCCTCAGAGCATCCAAATACGACCGACTTTGATGTCCTAACTCTAAATCTTCTTGATTTTGAAGAGTTTTTAGCCTTTGAACCTAAATATGATTCGACCGCTCTTAATCACTTTTTTTTACTTGGTGGGTTTCCGGCTATGCATAAAACACCTAGCGAGGATAGAACCCTGTATCTTCAAAAAACTTTATCTAGTGCACTTGTTGATATTGAAATGTCACTTCTTATTCAAGCGTCCAAGATGGTTACACAGAAGGTTTCGGCATTTACCTTATATGAGCGTCTAAAATCCGAACGTAAAATATCTAAAGATAAACTCTATTCCTGCTTGCAATCCCTGTTTGATAAACATTATCTTTATGCTTTAGAAAAATTTAACCATCCCAGTGCAATCAAAAAGCTTTATTTATGTGACATTGCGATTAAAAATGCTCTTGTCATTCAAAAACATTTTGGAAAAGTTTTCGAAAATTTAGTGTATACAGAATTAGTAAAGCATGATATAGAATGCTATTATGATGAAGGTATTGATTTTTATTTGCCGCAGCGCAATCAGATCATTCTCGCATCTCCCTTCGCCAATGAACATGCACTGTTTAAAAAAGTAGAAGCTTTGGAAGGATTTATTATCACGTATCAAATTCAAGAGGTTATCGTGGTAACAATGAATTTAGAAAATATCCTCTCTCACCCTATCGCACGCATAGAAATGGTTCCGTTTTCACAATGGGCACTTGGAGAGGAGTAAACAATGAGAACTTTACCTTTTTGTGGAATCGATGAAGCAGGACGAGGACCACTGGCCGGACCGCTTACTATAGCAGGAGTCATTCTTCATACAACCATAAATGGATTAAATGATTCTAAAAAACTAAGTGAAAAAAAACGGGAACAGCTCTTTGATACAATCATTGCCCATTCAACGTATCATATCGCACGCTTTAGCGCATCTGATATTGATGAGTTTGGACTCTCTCATTGTTTAGCATCGGGACTTCGTGAAATTATGATTGCTATTGGAGAAGTGGAGTATTTGTACGATGGCAATTCAACGTTTGGGGTAAACGGACTCAAAACACTTGTAAAAGCAGATGCGACAGTACCCGAAGTAAGCGCAGCATCAATACTGGCTAAAGTAACCCGAGATCGTGAGATGGTAGAACTCGCACCTCTTTATCCACAATATGGATTTGAGGGGCATAAGGGATATGGTTCCAGTGCTCACATCGAAGCAATCCGAGAATATGGATATTGCGCGATTCATCGGAGAAGTTTTAAACTTAAAGCTTTGCAATCCACACTTTTTTAATGTACTCATCCATGATTACAGCTATAATCTCTTAAAAATTATAAAAGGATCATCATGATTTCACTTACCCACCTTGAAGCTGCGCTAGCTGCAATCGATGTTGAAGTTAAAGCATTGCTGTACAATCAATCGATTTCACTCAGTGAAAAAGATGAAAAGATGCTGCCATTGTTACGAGAAAGCAAAGTGCTTAAACAAGCGCATGAAGATATATGTTATTTACGAGACAATCCTCCTTCCAGCCCAAACGGGTGCAAAGCGGGAAGTTATAGAGAAGATTAAGCGGCGGAGAGGATTTTCTCTACTGTTTCGTCGAAAAAGTTTTGATTCATACCATACTCTTCGATCAGTTCACGGGCATTTTTAAGTGTCTCTTCTGTCATTGTACCTTCTAGCGTAATTGCCTCTTTAGCAACTTTGAGAAACTTTGCCATTTCCTGTGTTTGTGTGTCTGATGCATCTTCTGGCTCATTGGCAAAACGGATCAAGTGTACCAAATCCGGAGCAAAATTCCATCGAAAAAAGAGTGTCGCCGTAACATCTTCAGACTTACTGCCACACGCACCAATCTCAGCTTGTTTAGTTGTATCACCCTTTGCTAATGAATCACTTAACAATGCACCCTGATGGGACTCTATCAAATAACGACTGATAACTATTTTGCCAAGTTCAAGCAAAAATGAGGCAAGAGAGAGGGGACCCAACAATGAACGATCTACTTTAGAAACCCATCGGCTTACCAAAGCATTTTGCAACTGTGCACGCGCCAAATAGTTATTTTGTGTCATTCCATATGGGGATAGGTCAATGTCCATACACGTATTAGCTGCTGAAGCAATTGTAAACGACCGTACGGTATCTTTACCCAAAAGCGAAATGGCTTGTGCTACATCCGTCACTGTACGACTCAGTCCGTACATAGGTGAATTAGCTGTTTTAAGAATATATGCCGTAATAATGGGATCCTCTTTGACCGCATCCGCCATTTCTGCAACACCGCTGTTTGGATTATTGTATACGTTCTCTACTTTTTGAACGGTTTCTGGCAACATCGGAACGTGCTCTATTTGCTCCATTAATTCTGATCTCATTAACTTCTCCAAAACTATTTGAACTATCTGGAAAGATTATAGAGTATTGTAGATTAAATATATTACTTAATTTTACGATTTTAAAAAAGTGTGATAAAAGTGTGTGAGAAGAAGGTTAATAAGACTCCCCATCAGATACCTGCGGCACAAAGTGTGTCTAAGTGTGCTGCTGTATTCCTACCCTGACACGATGCCTAAACGCACCCTTGCACAGGTCTAATGAAGAGAAATCGCATTGTACCCAATATAGAAGCCAAAAGCAAGAAAATGTTAACGGAACTCTTTTTGCTTTGCATAAACTATAGTATTAAAAATTTAACCAAATCGGTCGATATACATAAATATAGAAAAGCATCAATATAAAGATAAAAGGATTTATCATGGCTGGTACCATCAATTCTCTAGGACTTGGCTCAGGCGTCCTAACATCTAGTCTTCTTGATCAACTTAAAGCGGCCGATACTGCTGCCCTTATTACTCCGCTTAATAATAAAATAACACTTAATCAACAAAAGTCCCAAGCCGTTGATCTCCTAAACAGTCTTTTAACATCTTTTAAAAGCAGTGTCAGCTCCTTGGGTGATGATAATCTGTATCAGGGACGTACTGTTTCTGGGAACAGTGATGGTGTCAGCGTAACTTCAGCAGCGGGATCACAAATTCGTGATTTTTCTCTTAATATTACAAATATAGCCAAAAAAAGCGTTGTTGAATCGGGAACTTTTGCTACTGCAAGTGATCTTGTTGGCAGTGCTGATGGGATCCTCAAGCTCGCCATTGGAGGAAAAGAGTTTTCGGTTGCGTATACTGCTTCGACCACGCTCGATAGTCTAAAACAAGCTATTAATGATGCAGCAAGCAGTGATGTCACGGCTTCCGTCCTCCAAACAGGAACTTCGGCTTTTAATCTTGTTATTACCTCTAATTCTACCGGTCAAAATCAAGCAGTTACCCTTACCGATACGAGCGGAAATCTTAATAGTAAACTCTTAACACCCAATACTATCTCAGGCACTTTTATTGCCAAAGATGCCTTTATCGCTGCAAGCGGTACTACGGGGCAAGTTAGTGTCAATGTCGGCGGTTCATCTGTCAATTTTAATTATAACGATACGACTACTCTTCAAAGTTTGGTTGATAATATCAATGCGGATACCACTCTAAATACAAAAGTGTCTGCTAATATTGTCCAATTTGGAACAAACGATTATCGAATGGTTTTAACTCCAAAATCGGGTGTAAATGCAAGTTCTATCTCTATTGCTGATACAGGAACAGGGCTTTCAACATCACTAACTGGAGCTACTCTTTCTACTGGCAGTATGGGAGTTATCCAAGATGGACAAGATGCCCATTTTACCTTTGATGGTATCAGTATGACACGTAGTACTAATTCCATTAGTGATATTGGGAGCGGAATGACCATCAATTTGCTCAAAGATGGCGGGAGTGCCAATATTGGTATTACTCAAGATCGAAGTCAAATTGCAACCAATATGCAAACGATGGTGACCAGCTACAATACACTTATAAAACAGCTTGATGATATGACGGCATACGATGCAACTGCAGGTAAAGTCGGTATCTTTAACGGTGATAATACCATCAAAAATATTAGTCGTGAGATTACACACATCATCACTTCTGTGGATAGTAAAGGGAATTCATTACCAAATTACGGTATCAATTTAGATGAAAAGGGTGTGATGACATTTGATTCAGCTGCTTTTACCACTAAGATGAATGCTGATCCAGCTGGTACAGAAGCTTTTTTTAGCGGCAAAACAACAGTTAATACGGTAGGCGTCGCAACCACAACTGATGGGATATTTACAGCACTCAACACTTTACTTAACAGTTACACCAATTCATCCACTGGGCTCATCACCAATCTTGCCACATCAACTAAGGATGCTACAACCAGCTTAAATACCGATCGGACAAAAGCCAATGCACTTCTCACTGCGAGGTACGATACAATGCAGGCAAAATTTGCCGCGTATGATTCTATGATCAGTAAACTCAACTCACAATTTGCTTCACTCAAACAACAAATTGATGCTCAGGCTAAGACTGCCGGTGGTTGATACTAATGAATGGATTACATCATTTGAAAAAGCGATAGAGCTTCGTGATGCAAATTTACTCCGCACTCTTTTGCAAACCCTTCCCATATCTCAAAATCTTGATCTAATGAAACATATTTTGCTACTCACCATGGATGCCGAAACTATGCTGTGTGAGATACGTCAAGAACTCGTAAATCAACGAACCCAAATCGAATCCCTCCCCTTCTCGTAATATCTGGTACTCTAATTGCTTATTCTCTTATAAGATAGACAAAGGGTACAGTATGCTCAACGGAAAAAATATTCTCATTACCGGTGGAACCGGCAGTTTTGGCAAGCAATTTGTTAAAACAATTTTAAAACACTACCAACCTAATAAAATCATTATTTATTCACGTGATGAACTCAAACAGTACGAAATGGCACAACGTTTTAATCATCCTTGTATGCGTTACTTTATCGGGGATGTCAGAGACAAAGAGCGACTTATAAGCGCAATGAACAGCGTTCATTATGTCGTGCATGCCGCAGCACTTAAACACGTTCCTATTGCCGAATATAATCCGATGGAATGTATCAAAACCAACATCAACGGTGCTCAAAACGTGATTGACGCATCCCTCTACTGCGGTGTGAGCCACGTCATCGCCCTTTCCACCGATAAAGCCGCAAGCCCCATCAATCTCTACGGCGCTACCAAACTGGCCAGTGATAAGCTTTTTGTTGCTGCCAATAATATCCGCGGAGGAAAAGATATCCGTTTTTCTGTCGTTCGCTATGGCAATGTTTTGGGCTCACGCGGTTCTGTTGTCCCATTTTTTCAAAAACTAATTTCCGAGGGAGCAACCGAGCTTCCCATTACCGATGAACGAATGACACGTTTTTGGATCACACTTCAAGAAGGGGTTGATTTTGTTCTCAAAAATTTTCAACGCATGCACGGGGGAGAGACCTTTATTCCTAAAATTCCATCAATGAAAGTAGTCGATGTCGCTACAGCTATTGCTCCTGGAATACCCCATAAAAATGTCGGTATCCGTCCAGGAGAAAAAATGCACGAAGTGATGTGCCCTAGAGATGACTCCCATCTGACTCTCGAGTTTCACGATCACTATGTCATCAAACCTTCTATTCAATTTACTGAATCCAGTGATTTCAGTGTCAATAATTGCAATGAAAAAGGGATGCCTGTCGAATATGGATTCAAATACAGTTCAGAGACCAATACGGATTGGCTCACTGTTGACCAATTACTCGAAAAAATTGCGCTTACTGTGAACGAGGAAAAATAACGGTGCTTCCCTACTCCACGCAAGTAATCGAAGAAGATGATATAGCAGCAGTCGTAGCCGTATTACGAAGCTCGCATCTCACCCAAGGAGCCAAAGTCGAAGAGTTTGAGCATGCTCTTTCCGACTATGTTAACGCACGTTTTTGTGTCACTTTTAATTCTGCCACTTCTGCTTTGCATGCAGCGTACAGTGTTTGCGGTCTTGGCGAAGGTGATGAAATCATCACCACTCCCATCAGCTTTGTTGCCACATCAAATATGGCAGTTGCCTTGGGTACAAAGCCTATTTTTTGCGATATAAAAATGGATGGGAATATAGATGAAAACCTCATCGAAGCTCTTATTTCTCCTCGAACCCGCGCCATTGTCCCCGTCGATTTTGCCGGAAAACCAGTTGCCATTAAAGCCATCAATGCCATTGCCAAAAAGTACAATCTCCTAGTCATCGAAGATGCCTCCCATGCTCTTGGAAGTGATATCAACCACCAAAAAATTGGCTCATTTGCCGATATGACCATCTTTAGTTTTCATGCCATAAAGCCTATCACTACAGGAGAAGGGGGAGCTGTCGTTACCAATAATGAGGAGTTTGCGAAAGCATTAAAACTCTTTCGTTCCCATGGCATCGTCAAAAAGCAGCTTTGGAATTCGGATATGGTGAGCTTGGGGCACAATTACCGTCTAACCGAATTTGCAGCCGCTCTTGGACTCTCGCAGCTTCACAAACTGGATCGTTTCATCAATGTACGTGAAACCATAGCCCGTTATTACGATGAACGGTTTGAAAACCACAAACTCTTTTCAACCATACACATCGATGTCAGCGAACAAAGTGCGCGCCACCTCTATCCTCTCTTGCTTAACCCTCAATTGCATTGCGTCAAAGAAGAGATATTCACTGAACTTCAAACTCGCGGATTAGGGGTACAGGTTCACTATAAACCTATCTACCAAAACAGCTTTTACAAAGAACGTTTTGGGGAGATTCGTCTGCCTACTAGCGAAGATTTTTATCGTTCTGAACTCTCTATACCATGCCATCAAAAGATGACGATGGACGATGCGATAAATGTTGCCGATACCGTGCTCGACGTAATTGAACAATACGCTTACAGAGGATGTAGTTTCTAATGCGTGTTGCTATCATCCCTGCGCGTGGCGGCAGTAAGCGAATCCCCCGTAAAAATGTAAAAATCTTTGCTGGCAAACCGATGATAAGTTACAGTATTCAAGCGGCACAAGAGTGCGGATTATTTGATAAAATCGTTGTAAGTACGGATGATGATGATATTGCGCAAATTGCTGTCAGCTTTGGTGCTGAAGTTCCGTTTATTCGACCTCGTGAACTTAGTGATGATCACACCGCTACTATCCCTGTCATTGCACATGCCATCCAAGCACTGCAAGAAAGCGGTGAACTCATCGATACAGTATGCTGTATCTATGCCACTGCACCATTTATCCGAACCCAAGACATTACATCGGCCTACAATGCACTTATCACGCATAACAAACAGTATGCTTTTCCCGTGACAACCTTTCCATTTCCCATATGGCGCGGTGTCAAACGCGACGAAAAAGGAAATATCGCAATGTTTTGGCCTAAGCATTTTTCAACACGCAGCCAAGATCTAGAAGAAGCTTATCATGATGCAGGACAATTTTACTGGGGAACAGCGGATGCGTGGCTGAAAGGAAAACCTATTTTCTCTGATGCAGCGACCACCATCGTTTTACCTCGTTATCTTGTTCAAGATATTGACACGCCCGAAGATTGGGAAAGAGCCCAGTTGATGCATAAAGCGCTTCAACTCTCATGAATATTCTCATTCGTTCAGACAGCTCAAGCCAAATAGGATTGGGGCATATTATGCGCGATCTTGTTTTAGCAACGCAATATCCCAACGATACTATCGCCTTTGCCTGTCAAAATTTAGCAGGTAATATTATAGATAGAATCCCTTATCCCGTTCATATCCTTAAATCCAATGATTCACCAGAGCTCATAAAACTTATCCGTACACAAAACATCGATATGGTAATATTCGACCATTATGATATTGATGCAGACTATGAGCAGCACATCAAAGAGCAAACCAGCGTTATCATCATGAGTTTGGACGACACGTATGAAAAACACCATTGTGATATTCTTCTTAATCACAATATCTCTGCCGATAAAAATCGCTATAGTGATTTGGTACCTGCCCATTGTGAGCTTCGATGTGGGCATGAGTTTACATTGATACGTGATGAATTTAGAGAAGAAAAATTGCAGACCAGAGAAAAAATATACGATATTTTTATCGCGATGGGGGGAAGTGACCCTCAAAATTTAACACTGACTATTTTACAAACATTGGCTAACACCTTGAGTATCTGCGTTGTCACCACAACAGCTAATAGTCATTTGGATGGATTAAAGAGCTATATCCAAGAAAATAACAATATCACGTTGCATATCAATTCACCAAAAATAGCCAAACTTCTCAATCAAAGCCGTCTTGCCATCATCACTCCCAGTGTCATGGCGCACGAAGTACTCTTTATGAAAATTCCATTTATTGCCATTAAAACAGCTGAAAATCAAGAAGATATGGTTTCTTATTTGGAAAAGAACGGGTTTGATATTTTACGCCATTTTAAGCAAAATGATTTTAATGCGTTGATAAAAAAATCTCATGATTGAACTCAAAAATTTTATTGATCTTACCACAGATGAACGGACGATGGTTTTGACATGGCGCAATGACCTTCATGTCCGCTCCTTTATGTATACAAATGAGCCAATCAGTGCCGATAGTCATGAAAATTTTATCAACTCTCTGCGTCAGAGCAATGATAAGCGCTATTTTGTGGTTTATAAAAATGGTGCCCCTATCGGAGTGATTGATTTAGTCGATATTACGGACACGACAGCGTCACTAGGACTGTATGCCAACCCTTTTTCCGATCGTAAAGGAATCGGACGGATTATTTTGCGTGCATTGATCCGATATGCGTATGAAACTTTAGCACTTAGAATACTAAAAATAGAGTGTTTTGAAGATAATGAAAAAGCTCAAGCTTTATACCAAAAATTCAACTTTATCGAAACGAAACGAGCACTTAAAAATACTAAACCAATTATCTGCATGGAGCTTCATCGTGAACATCGGGACACATAACCTCAATGAAAAAGTTTTCATTATCGCCGAACTCTCCGCCAACCATAATGGCTCACTCGAGACTGCCCTAGATACCATTACTGCCATGAATGAATCGGGTGCCGATGCTATTAAACTACAAACGTATACCCCCGATACGATCACTCTCGATTGTGACTCTGATATGTTTACCATATCCCAAGGAACACTTTGGGACAAACGCAAATTTTACGACCTCTATGCCGAAGCAATGACACCATGGGAGTGGCATGAAGCTCTTTTTCATCATGCCAACAGTCTGGGAATGCAAGCTTTTTCATCCCCTTTTGACCCAACTGCCGTTGATTTTCTCAAAAATCTTGATGTCCCTGCATACAAAATCGCCAGCTTCGAAATTACCGATATCCCGCTCATAGAATATACCGCAGCCATTGGCAAACCCATCATCATTTCTACAGGCATTGCAACCCTAGAGGATATTCAAGAAGCATTAGAAGCATGCCGACGAGTCGGAAACGACCAAATTACTTTGCTCAAATGCACCTCTGCATACCCTGCAGCACTGGAAGAGATGAACTTACTCACGATTCCCGATATGATTCAGCGTTTCGGCGTTTCGGTAGGACTTTCCGATCACACCATGAGTCTTTCTGCTCCTATCGCGGCGGTTGCACTTGGCGCACGGGTTATCGAGAAACACTTTATCCTAAGCCGTGACATGGGAGGTGCAGACAGCACCTTTAGCCTGGAACCACATGAGTTTCGTGCCATGGTAAATGCCGTTCGCGATACCGAAAAACTGATGGGAAAAATGACCTATGACCTTTCAGTTAAAAGTCTCAAATCCAGAGAATTTTCTCGCTCTCTTTTTATCGCTGAAGATGTCAAAGCAGGAGATATTTTAACCACTCAAAATGTTCGCTCCGTTCGCCCAGGATTTGGAATGGCGCCCAAGCATCTCAAAGAGATTTTAGGGAAAGCCTTTAGAATGAATTATCCGAAAGGGACCCCGCTTGCTTGGGAGCTGATCGAATGATCATCGCCGTTGTCTCTCACGATGCTGGAAGTTCGGAACTTCTCTGTACACTAATCGCCCAACATCGGAAGGATGCGACATGGCATATTTTCGCTCATCCGCAAAGTCCCATGGCGATTATCTGTGAGCGTAATGCTCTAAATTTCACCCCAATCGGTAATGCAGCGCAACAGATTGAAGCAATCAAACCTGAGGCATTACTATTCGGAACAGGATGGCAAGAAAAAGTCGAGCTTCCTTATGTGACCTACTGCAAAAATCACTCAATTGCGACCGTTGCATTTTTAGATCATTGGAGCAATTATCGTGAGCGTTTTGGCTATCCGGATGAAAGATGGGAAGAAAACTGCGGAAATTTTACCGCCGTCCATGATAAAAAAGCGTTAGAACTTGCTAGAAAGCTAAAACTTCCTTATCCTATTGCTCTCCCTAATTTCTATCTCCAAAAGCTGATCACTAAGGCTAAAGCCAAGACAATTACCCCTTCAGAAAATCTCCTCTTTTTAAGTGAACCTACCGATGCAGTAGCAAAGCGAACATATGGAGATGAAAACTATTGGGGATTTACTCAGTATACTGTGCTTGAGGATATTCTCAAAAATTTTGCCCGTTTTGGATGTGCAGGTCTCACCATTCGTCTCCATCCCAGCGAAACTTCATCGGGATTTAAAAAGATATTGAAAACATATCCTCACATACGAGTACAGATAAACGATGCCCGTACATTTGACCTCACAGAGCAGCTGCTTAGCGCAAAAATAATTATTGGTTTTGACACCATGGCCCTCTATACTGCGGCGCTCATGGGAAAAATCGTGCTCTCTTACCTCCCTAGTAAAAACAGAGAGTTTCTGCTTCCTCTGCCTTCTTCATGCCAAATACGTACACTCACTTCCATAAAAATTTCAGATATTAAGCAGGCTTCTTTATGTATTGATGATTTCGGTATGGATTTTGCTTTATTTCTTAAAACGATACAAGGCAGGGGTTAAATGGAAAAACAGCTTAAAGCACTTATTATCGGTGCAGGAAGCATTGGAGGACTCATAGACAGTCCTGCCTCAAAAAACATAGCCTCCCATGCCCACGCCTATACTTTATGCTCTAAAACCCAACTAGCTGCTATCTGCGAACCCAATGAACTCAATGTTTTTGCCTTTATGGAGCGGTGGGGTGAGGTAAAACGCTATTTTTCAATTGAGGCACTAGGCAGTGAACCCTATGACATTGCATCAATCGCATCAAGCACATCAGCACATTTTAACCATCTCTCTATCTTGATACAACGCAGTGACTGTCCGATGATTTTATGTGAGAAGCCTGTTGTTGCAACCAAAGAAGAACTTTCAACGCTTTACATGCTTATAAAAAACAGCAAGAAAAAAATTATTATCAATCTCATGCGTCGATACAATCCTGCATTTAGTGCACTTGCCAACCGAATTAAAAAAGGAGAATTTGGCAAAAATCTAGGTTTTCAGGGAGTATGCACCAAAGGGCTTCTCCATAACGGCTCACATTTGCTGGGTGTTTTGAGTCATTTTCTAGGAAATTTACACTCCATAAAAACTTTTAGCGCTTCCCATTGCCACGGCGACGTATGCGGTGAATTTGGAGTCTCACTAGAAAATGGGGATGGGACCATATCAGTTTTAAAATCTCCTGACTACTCACTCTTTGAACTCACCCTTTGGTTTGAAACAGGAGTTATCAAAATAGTAGAAGGTGGTGAGAAAATAGATATCTATTCCAAAATCCCGTCACCCCTGTACAAAGGGTATTTTACATTGGAACTGCATGATACTATCACCACTAATCTCTCCCGCTATGCACTCGATTCATTGGAGTTTTTAATTCACAAGAGCACTGAAAAGTGCAGCCGAATTCTGCATGAACATCTCCAAATACACGAACGTATTTTTCAGACCATGGAAAAGGTATATTAATGAAAAAACTGGCCATAAACGGCGGTGAAAAGCTCAGGATGCATCCCTTTCCTGCCTATAATACCATAGGTCTTGAAGAAGAAGAAGCTGTATTGCGTGTACTGCGAAGCGGTAAACTCTCCACCTATTTAGGAACGTGGCATGATGATTTTTACGGCGGCCCTGAAGTACGCGCGCTTGAACGTGAATGGTGTGAATATTTTGGTGTCAAACACGCGGTCAGTGTCAACTCTGCCACCAGCGGTTTATACGCCGCAGTAGGGGCATGCGGTATCAGCCCAGGAGATGAAGTGATTGTCAGTGCTTACACCATGAGTGCTTCGGCTACTGCTGCGTTAGTATACGGAGCCATCCCGATCTTTGCCGATATCGAAGAAGAGTTTTATTGCCTCGATGTTAAAAGCATCGAAAAAAAAATAACGCCTCGAACCAAAGCGATCATCGTTGTCGACATCTTCGGTCAGCCCTACAACCGTGACGCGATCAATGCATTAGCGAAAAAACATAATCTCTACGTCATCGAAGATGCGGCACAAGCACCGGGAGCGATGGTAGGAGATAAATTTGCCGGAACACTGGGCGATATCGGTATTTATTCCCTCAACTATCACAAACATATTCACAGTGGTGAGGGTGGCATCATCGTCACCGATGACGATACTCTCGCACATAAGCTTCGTCTTATCCGTAACCATGCCGAAGCGGTACTGTCGGCCAAAGGGATCGAAGATAAAAGCGAACTCATCAATATGGTAGGGTTTAACTATCGCATGACCGAAATTGAAGCCGCCATCGCTCGCTGTCAGCTCAAAAAACTTCCCGATCTACTAACACAACGGTTAGCCAATACACTGTATCTCAATGAGAAATTGGCTCAAATACCCTGCATTCTGCCAACGAAAATTCGTGAAAATGCCAAACATGCGTTTTACGTTCATCCACTACTGTTTGATGAAAAAAGTGCCGGTATGCATCGTAACCGTTTTATTGATGCAGTCAAAACTGAACTTCCTCCAACTTTATTACGCGAAGAATCTACCGTTTTGCTAAGTTACGGCTACGTAAAACCCCTCTATCTCCAACCGCTCTATCAAGAGCGTATTGCATTTGGACGTGACGGCTATCCATTTACCCTTAGCGACGTTATCTACCCAAAAGGGCTTTGTCCTGTTACAGAAGATATGCACTATAACCGTTTGGTGACACATGAGTTTATGCGTCCTGGTATGGCCAAAACAGATATGGATGATGTGGTCAGTGCATTTCTTAAAGTGTGGAAAAATCGTGAGGAATTGTTTTGAGCTTCTTTGAAACAAAAGAGAGAAATATTTTTATTGCCGAATATCTCAACTGTGAACTTGATAATTTTTCATTTCACGATAAAAACTTTCATCTTATTATTGCTGATAATGAAATCGGGAAACCATTATCTTCACTTGTTGAACTTGATCAAGACGTAATAACATCCGAATTTATTGAGTTTTTAGAAGCTTTCTCCAAAAATAAACGCTATAAAAAAATAAATTTTAGAATCAAACCCTCCACCACTGTGCTCAACAGTGATGCTCTTAAATTGCTTTTACTACGGGGATATTGTTCACAACTCTCGTTTACTTCTCTATTAAGCTTAGAACAAAGTAAAGAGATGCTTTGGTCAAATCTCCGAAAAAGTTTTAAATCCCTCATAAACAGCGAATCCAAAAAAGTAACAATTCGATTTTATCATGGGTTATCTAGTGATACTTTTATCTTTGATAGCTGGGTTAGTCTATATTCCAACGCTATTAAAAGAGGGAATAAAGAACTCACCAAAAAAGCAATTACGTCAATGCACGATGCTATTAAAAATAATATGGGGTTTCTTGTTTCAGCATATGAAGATAAAAAACTTTTAGGTGCAATATTATTTAATTACTCCAATCATTCCGCTTACTATTCAGCTGCAGCGAATTCGGACGATATTGAGTTTAACAAAGAGAGACACATCGGTCACATTTTAATGTGGGAAGGGATAAAGCAACTCAAAGCAATCGGATGTACTGAGTTGGAAATAGGTCCTTTGGAGTTTGAAAATCAACTTTATTGTCATAATGACACCAAGCTATTAAATATCACAAAGTTTAAACTGGGATTTGGTGGGGATGTCACCCCAGTATTTAATTTTAGTAAACTATTTGTGGAGTAACTATGGATGAAATTTTAATTATAAACAGTAATAAAATTTATAATAACGTACACACTAAAGCTACCCCAAACGCCAGAGTATTGTGGGATGATCCACAAAAACAAGCATTTAGATTCCATGAAATCTACAGCTTTGTAGGTTCCCAGACAGACTCAATTCTTGATCTTGGTTGTGGTAACGGGGAATTCTTACCGTATGTAAATACTTTGGGTCACATAGGAAGCTATTGTGGTATTGATGTCAATGAAGAACTAGTTTTTGAAGCTAAAAATAGATTTCCAAAATATGACTTCCATCTTTTGAATATTTTAGAAGAAAGCCATACGTTTCATGCAGATAATGTTGTCATCTCTGGGCTATTCAACGTTAATTTCGGACAAGATTTACCCTTCATCAAAAAAATGGTAAAAAAAGCCTATGAAATGGCAGATAAAAAGCTCATCTTTAATGCTATCTCCACTCATGTTAATTTTACACAAGAGTCTATGTTTTACATCGATCCCTCTGAGATTCTTAATTTTTGTATCCAAGAATTATCTCCTACCGTTACGTTAAAACATGGATATTTAAGCCATAATTATACGGTCTGTGTGGATAAACACTATCAATGGCAAAGCACTAATCAATAATCTTCTAGGGAGAAGGTAATTTTAAAAATTTACAATAGGGGTATATAATGAAAACGTATAAAACACAACAAGAACAATTTTGGGCCAGCGAATTTGGTGACGAGTACATATCGCGCAATCAAGATAAAGAGCTAATAGCAGGGAATATGGCCCTATTTTCTACAATACTGAAAAAGACAAGGGGGGTCAAATCCGTCATAGAATTTGGCTCAAATATTGGAAATAATCTACGTGCAATACAAACCCTTTTACCCTATGCTGATTTATCAGCCATTGAAATCAATGCATCCGCGGTAGAGCACCTCAAAAAAATTGAGGGATTAACGATTCATCATCAATCCATCCTCGATTTCATACCCACCGAAAAAAAAGAGTTTGTCTTTATCAAAGGGGTGCTGATCCACATCAATCCAGAGATGCTTCCAGACGTTTATCAAAAGCTCTACGAGACAAGTAATCGCTATATTTGTATTGCAGAATATTACAACCCTACACCCATGGAACTCAATTATCGAGGCCATACCGAAAAAATGTACAAAAGAGACTTTGCCGGAGAAATCATGGATTGCTATGCCGATTTAGAATTAGTGGATTATGGTTTTGTTTATCATCGAGACCCCGTATTCGAACAAGGTGATATAACATGGTTTTTGCTCGAAAAAAAAGGTCATTAATGGATAAAGTAGCCCTTCAAGCTCTCCAAACATTTCAGAAAAATTTAGTTTATTTAGAAAATCACCACAAAGAAGTCTTTGATAAAATAGCCCTTCTTAATCTTCTGATTGATGAAGGAACTTATACTGAAAAATATGCCTTAGAGTACAAAGAAGAGGGTTATTTTGATATTATAGAACTTTCCAGTGGAGAGTTTTTATACCAAGAAAATAGTATAAAAAGTGCTCAGCGTATGGTGGATATGATGAATTTAAAACGTACTGGCGCCGTTTTTAAAGCACACAAATTTGTCCTTGCAACTAATGAACAAGCAGACGCTATTGATCAAAGCGAACTCTCTTTTCACAACTCTCTTTGGGCTACTATTAAAATTATTAATTACGTTAGCCAGCATGCTTCAATAAACACGGTTATGAATAGAGTTCATAAAATTATTTTTTTAGGTATTGGACTCGGTCTTCACCTAAGCGGAATCATTGAAAAACTAAAGGCTCAAGTAGTTTTTATAAAAGAAAAAAACTTAGAGACCTTTCGCCTGTCACTCTTTGTGACTAATTATGAAGAAATTGGCACGAATCACTTTTTGTTTTTTTCATTAACCGACACTGAAAATGAAGAGCGAGACAATTTTATTCCATTTTTGGATAAAGGCAATAATTATAACCTCCATCTAAAACACATTCCATTTACAACAGACTACGAATCTCAACTTCGACAACTCCAATCTCATGTAATGTCACAAAGCTACATCAACTACGGCTACAGCGCAATATTACTTCGCTTTATCGACTCTCCTCGATACCTAGCGCAGGGCTATTCTTTTTTAAACGTCAGTAAACGTCATGCTGATAATGTTTTAACCGACAAGCCTCTGTTGCTCCTCTTTTCGGGTCCTTCAACGTCTAAAAATATTGATTGGATCATCGCCAATCACCATCGATTTATTCTTGTATGCGCCCTCTCCACGTGCAGACTCTTAAATCGTTTTGATATCAAACCAGATGTTGTCATCCATATAGATCCAGGTAAAAATACTGCTCTCTTATTTGAAGGCATTAATAGCCAAGAATATTTCAAAAACACGCTCGTACTTCTTGCCTCCAATGTGGACGAAGTAACACTTCAAACGTTTAATAAACATAATGTTCATTTGATTGAACAAGGGACTTTTTATAAAAAAGGATTTGGACGTCTCTCGGCACCCAGCGTCGGAGAATACACGTATGCTCTTTTTTTAATCTTTGGTGCAACTCGACTATTTTTACTCGGTATAGATTTAGCCTTAGAAAGTACGACATTACAAACACATGGTGATTTCCACCCCTATCAAGCAACAGGTATCGTTGATGAAAAAAGTGCGTCACTAGATCCCAATATATCCATCGAATATGTCCGAGGAAACCTTGTCGATACCGTCCCTACACTTGCAGGATATAAGCTATCCATTACCCAATTAGAAATCTTTACTGACACGCTCAAGCAAGATCAACATATCATTTATAATCTCAGTGATGGCGCCTACCTCAAAGGATGTGAACCTTTACGTTTTGATGAATACGATTGGAATCAACTTCCACCACTCGACCAACAAGAGATCCACGACAAAGTTAGTGATTTTTTCAATACTATCGGCTCAGATGATTTTAATGACGACGACAAAGGACAAATCCTTTATCAGATCAAAGAGGCAAAAAAGCTCGAAAAAATCATTAAACAACACCAAAAAAAGAAATTTGCTCATGCCGAAGCATATTTAAATTCTGTTTCACAACTCTCCTTTGATTTAAGCGATATGGGGTATAAAACACAATCCGATTTGGCACAGGTCTATTATGAATACTTCTCTATCATCATGAGTTATATTTTTGATTTATTTAACACAAAAGAACTCACCAATCCAAACAAACACGTTGTCCAAATCGATGCTATTTTAGTTAAACAACTCCTAAAAATGTCGACTCTGTATATTACGAAGCTTGAAAATTATTTGAAGTGATCGGGCAAAAGCCCGATTAAAAGAAGACGATTATTGAAGAAGCTTTAAAACGTTTTGCTGAACAGCATTTGACTGAGACATAGCATAAGAGCCAGACTGAGCAAGGATGTTAAATTTAGAGAAGTTTGCACTCTCCGCCGCGAAATC
>JAYVLH010000095.1:0-20190 GCA_043759555.1 Sulfuricurvum sp.
TCAATCACTTTGAATCGGCGGTCAAGCGTTTACGTGCTATTTCAAGTTCGTACGCAATCGTACAACCAACCGCTGGCGGAGCTGCCGGCGAGTGTCACATACACCATTAAAGGAAATAATTATGGCAAAAAATGATTTATTGGGCGGATCTCTTTGGGATCAGTACTCAAACAAAGTAACAACATTGATGAATAACCCTGTTAATCAAGGGGAAATTACACAAGAGGAATGCGATACTGCTGGACATAAGCTGATTGTTGCTGATTTCGGGGCGGAAAGCTGCGGGGATGCGGTACGATTGTACTGGGAAGTTGATCCTGCAACGGATACGATTGTAAAATCAAAGTTCAAAAGTTTTGGCTGCGGCACAGCTATTGCATCTTCGGATATGATGGCAGAATTGTGTATCGGTAAAACAGTGCAAGAAGCGGTTAAAATCAACAATATCGATGTTGAAATGGCTCTTCGTGATGATCCGGAAACTCCGGCTGTTCCACCGCAAAAAATGCACTGTTCCGTTATGGCGTACGACGTTATCAAAAAAGCAGCTGGATTGTATCTAGGTGTAGATGAAGCAAGTTTTGAAAGTGATATTATCGTGTGCGAATGTGCACGTGTGAGTCTGGGGACGCTTCGTGAAGTGATCAAGCTTAATGACCTTAAAAGCATTGAGCAAATCACCGACTACACCAAAGCAGGCGGTTTTTGTAAATCGTGTATCAAGCCTGGCGGCCATGAGGCACGTGAATACTACCTTGTGGATATTTTGGCAGATGTACGTCGTGAGATGGATGTTGAAAAAATGCAAGCTGCTGCGGATGCAGGAATCAGTGGAGATTTTGCAGCCATGACATTGGTTCAAAAAATCAAAGCAATTGATGCGGTAATCGATGAAAGTGTTCGTCAGTTTCTTATCATGGACGGCGGCAACATGGAAGTTATTGATATCAAAGATTCACCGGATTACATAGATGTATATATCCGTTATTTGGGTTCTTGTTCAGGATGTTCGAGCTCAACTACAGGTACATTGTACGCAATTGAGTCAACCCTTAAAGAGAAGCTTTCTAACAAAATCCGCGTATTACCAATCTAATTATCTTGTTTCTTTTCTTTACCACAAAGAAGAGAAACAAAAGAAGCTCATCTTCCAAGCAAATCACTCAAAAGTTCTTGTCAAACCAATCCGCTACATTACTCCGAATCGTATGGCGCAGTTGAATTCCGGCAATAAAATCGCTGTGCTGCGCTTTATTTAGCAATGTTACAAGGGCATTTCGTCGTTTAGAGAGAAACGGATGATCTATTTGTCCCGGATCCCCCATAATAACCAATCGGGTCTCTTCACCCATACGTGTACCGATGAGTTTGAGTGTTGCATTGGTCATATTTTGAGCTTCATCGATGATGACAAATTTACGTGAAATGGTTGTTCCGCGCATGTGGGCGATGTCCATTACTTCAATGTTATATTTTTTCATAAACGTTTCAGTGGAATTTTCTCTTTTGACCGAGTTTGTGTTACCGGTGTATTCGACACGTGCATCGATGGAGCGTTTACTTTGGTGCTCGATGGTGAAATTGACAGCTGAATAGAGGGGATACATAAAATACCCCATTTTCTGTTCTTCATCCCCTTTTCGAAAGCCAAGTTCCGCTTGCTGATCGTTGGATGTAATGGTATTGCGCGCATAGACGATTCCCTCAACAATCCCTTCACTTACAAGTTCAAGACCTGCCTGGAGTGCAATAAGTGTCTTTCCTGAGCCGGTAGAACCTGCGACAACGGTGACATAGTTTTGAGGATGGGTCATCATTGCAAAATAGAATTTTTGTTCAAGATTAAGAGGACGAACAAGAATATCACTAAAATTTTCTCCGAAACGGCGATCAAAATCGCACCATTCTAATCCATGATTAAAGCTAAAAGCGTGACGTTGAATTCCTGTTTCGTAGAGTTCGTTGGTGGCGCTTAGAGCATTTTGAACAAAGGTGAGCTGGTTGAAGTTGTGATGCTCTATATCGGTTGGAAATTCGGGTGTTTCAGTATAGGTATAGGTATAGTTAAAATCAATAGCTTCGGGGGACTCAACACTGCTGTTTCGAATATGCTGTGTTGGAATACCCTGGATCTCGGCAGCAATACGAAATGACATATCATTGGTAAGAAGGATAAGATCATAATCGTCGGCAATTTCAGCGATTTTAGCATCATTCATCCCTTTTGGTTCGGAAAAGGAAGTGGCAATTCGGTAATGTTCCCGATGAACAATAATGAGCTCTATAAGGACTTCTTCTCCCCCATGAAGCGATCGATCGTAGCGTAAGTCTAGGCGGTAATAGCGGTCATTTTTACATTGAACAGGATCGAGAGTATCAAGGATGCACGATGGTAATTCTATAGCGGCAATGGGTTCGCCAAAAGCGACATCAGCCAGACGAAAAAATTCGCGTGCCATATAACCGGCTTCTGAGCGGATATCATCTTTTTTGCTGTTTAGCTCAGCTAAGACAATATTGGTAATAACGACAGCGTTAGTATTTTCTTGGCTGATTCGTAAAATATTGCTGGGGTCATCGAGAATAACGGAAGTGTCAAGAAGGTAGCATTTTTGTGTATCGCTCACGAGAGAATCCTTGAAGAAAGATCTCATATCGTAGTAGAATAAACCTTAAATGTTTATACTTTATAATATCCTTGCAATCCGTTCATAGTACTGCCCATATTTAGCAGCAGCATATCGGCAATAACCAATGCTGCCATCGATTCGGCGACAACGGAACCGCGTATTGCGACACATGGATCGTGGCGTCCTTTGAGAGAGACGTGTACCCTTTCATTGGACGTGTTTGTGCTTTCTTGATCGATAAAGATCGAAGGGGTGGGTTTGAAGTGAACGCGCATCAATACGTCATCCCCATTGCTCATTCCTCCCAGTATCCCGCCGGAATGATTGGTTTTAAAACCTGTTGGGGTAATAGCATCGTTATTTTGGCTGGCTAAAAGCTGGCTTGAGTGAATCCCTTCACCGATCTCGACGGCTTTAACCGCATTGATTCCCATCATCGCTTCTGCTAATACGGCATCGAGTTTGTAATACAGACCTTCACCCAAACCGATGGGAAGTCCTGATATTTTCAGTGTTGCCACACCACCCACAGAGTCATGGTGGTTTTTGGCTTCTAGTATTGCTGCTTTTTGGGCCTCTTCTACATTTTTATCGAGGGCATAAATAGGACTTTTTGGAGGGTAGGTGAAATCCATGTCATGGGCTTCAATACCGTGGATGGCACTTATTCCGCTTGCAAACTCTATGCCCAATGTTTTAAGCATGAGTTTAGCGACCGCGCCTCCTGCAACACGTGCTGCGGTTTCACGGGCACTTGAGCGTCCGCCGCCACGATAGTCACGCAGTCCGTATTTGTGAAAATAGGTAAAATCAGCATGTCCTGGACGGAAAATATCTTTGACATTAGTATAGTCACCGCTTTTTTGATCGGTATTATAGATCACCATCATGATCGGCGTTCCTGTACTAAGCCCTTCAAAAGTGCCGCTTAAAATTTCTACCTTATCAGCTTCTTTACGGGCAGTGGCAAACTCATTTTGCCCAGGTTTACGGCGATCCAGTTCGCTTTGGATGTACTCTTCATCGATAGGAAGTCCTGCGGGTACGCCATCGAGAAGGCATCCTATCGCTTTGCCGTGTGATTCACCAAAGGTACTAATAGTAAAACGTTCGCCAAACCGGTTCATTTGAGTTCCTTGGAGAGGATTTCCAATGCGATTTTGGCTGCTTCTTGCTGTGCGTGTTTTTTACTTTTCCCCATGGCTGAAGCGTATCTCTTTCCATCAATAAAGACGGCGATCTCAAACTCTTTTTTGTGGTCAGGTCCATGAGAGGCTACGAGCTGATAATCAGGAGTAATTCCGTAATGGGCTTGGGTAAGTTCTTGAAGCGAGGTTTTATAGTCTTTGAACAGTGAATTCAAAGAGATGTCTTCATGGACAAGCTCAAGAAGCTCGACGGTGATATTGCGGACGCTTTCCAGCCCTGATTCGAGATAAATTGCCCCCATAACGGCTTCAAATGCGTTAGCAAGAAGGGAATTTTTATTGCGTCCGTTGTTATTTTCTTCGGCATTGGAGAGAAAAATGTGCTCACCGAGTTTAAGATAATGTGCTAATAGGGTAAATCCATCTTCGTTAACAAGAGAAGCACGCATTTTAGAGAGATCGCCCTCATCAAATTTTGGAAATTTTTTGTAGAGGTATTCGCCTACGACCAAATCCAGCACTGCATCACCTAGAAATTCGAGTCGCTCATTATTGTAGGGCTGCTTGTGGCTTTTATGCGTCAGCGCTTCAATAAGGAGCTTCGTATCGTGAAACTGGTACCCTAGTCGTTGCTGAAGGGTTTGTAAGTCATTCATTTGATTAAAATCCTTTGTATTTTTCCGCTTCTTCACGGGCTATTTGATCACATCACTCGTTTTTTGCATCCCCAAAACGTAAAATTGCCCTAAATCCCCCTGATCCTGGATTACCAAGACTGGAACCATCACTGAAAAGAGTTATTGTCTTCAAAACGTTCCTTTTCAAGGCTCATAACACTTTCTATCGTATCAATCGCATGGCATTGGCCGCAACGATGAAAGGGGAAGAATGAGAGGTGATGACACCCGCCACACATATACTCAAACTGGAGTGTCGCCTTGCTATTGCCACACTTTCGCAAGGTAATAAGCGTATCCAGCTCAAAAATGGCACTGGATTGAGACAAGTCACAATACCCTTTGGCGCTAAAAAGCTCCCGCAAAAATCCGTTACGTGAAATTATATCCAAATCAATATTTTCCACAGGAAGTCTCCATAAAATGTCGGCTATACGGGGACTTAGAGATTGATCGAAATGGCTCCATGCCAATGCGGGACGATGGGTGAAAAGATACTCAAAGACTAAATAGCCAAGTTTGGAATTTTGTGCGTAAAGGTCAATTAAAAAAGTAGCTTTTTCATCGATAGACATTTTGGGATTAGTAAGTATTAGCCTTGCTTCGAGATAGAGTTTTTCACACCCTGATGATTTTTCAATTTCGCTAAGTGATTCCATCACATCCAGTGCATCGCCAAACTGCTGTAGATGCTCATAGATGAGGATTAGATGGTGAAGAGCTTGTGGTGTACGCGGATGATTTTGGAGTATTTGTAAAAAGCTTTGACGAGAGCGTTCTAAAAAACCTGCTTTAAAATAGTCTCGTCCCAGTCGGAGCAATATCTCTTTTTGGACGACTTTGTCATTTTTTTTGCGCAATAAAGCGTGATATATCTCGATGCTTTTTTCAAAATTCCCTTGGTGTTCCAACCCTTGTGCTAACAAAAGCCATGTTTCATTTGTCGTGGTGTTTTCATCTACTTGGGATGCAATGCTTGTTTCGCTTGAGGGCTCATCAAATTGACCTAAAAAGTTTTCAAGCTCTTTAGCCTCTTTAGTTGCTTTGTGCCGTCCCCACCAATAGCTTAAAAAGGAAATGACAAACAGCAGTAAAAAGAAAACGATAATCCCAAACAGGGGATCTCTAAATTCGATAAAAAAAGTATCCATAGAGATATTATAGCCTTAAAATAATCGTTCTATCATCAACTGCATGGAGATTTTGCCATTGAATTCATTTTTATTAACGGTGTAGCTAAGGTTTAACATTCGATCTCCCGGAGCCTCTAAAACACGACGAAAAGCGATAAATTCCAACGTTTTTGGACTAATTTGGCTAGGACGAAGTTCCAAACGGCTGTGGGATTTATCACTGCCGAAGAGTTTGACAGTGACAAAGTGGCCGTTTCGCAGTAAAAAGCGCGGACGCGGATTCCCTTCTCCATACGGTTCGAATTTTTCAAGCAAGTTCAAAAGATCAGGGGTTATGTCCGTGTGATCAAGCTCCCCGATAACATCGCTTTGAGGGATAAAATCGTCGGGATGAATCATGGTACTTTGGGTGTTGATTCCCAGCCGAAATCGCGCTACATTCTCAAGATCCATAGAAAGTCCTGCTGCCATTTTATGGCCTCCGAATTTTGCGAGGAACTGCTCTTGTGTTTTGATCAGGCTGTAGAGATCAACATTGCCGATACTGCGACCGGAGCCTTTGGCAATACCGTTGTGAATACTCAGCACAATGGCTGGTTTTTGAAAATGATTGACCAGTCGTGAAGCGACAATGCCGACAACCCCTTCGTTCCATCCTTCACCGGCTACAACGATGATAGGATCATTGGGATTGACTTTGAGCATGGCTTGGGCGGTTGTCTGAGCTTCGATTTCTTTACGCAAGGTATTAAGGGATGTTAGAAGTTCAAATTGATGGTAGGCGCCTTGCGTGGTATCCGCCGTTAAAAAGTCTAAAGCAATGGAAGCATCTTCCAATCGTCCGGCGGAGTTGATACGAGGGGCGATTTGAAAGCCGATGTCTTCGGAAGAAATTTTTGTTTTATTGAGAACATCACGGATGAGGACAAAAGCAGGTATGGTTGACGTACTCATCATCTCCAATCCCGCTTTGACGATGCTGCGGTTAATTCCAACGAGCGGCATCACATCCGCAATAATGGCAAGAGCCAAAAAAGGGAAAAACTGCCGCATATCGACAGGAGCGTCTAGCTCATGCTTAATGAGTCCCATCAGCAGCCATGCCACTTGCGCACCGCAAATATCTTTAAAAGGATAAGGGCAATCGCGTTGTTTTGGGTTGATGATAGCGTAGGCATCGGGAAGAAGTTCACTTGGGGTATGATGATCGGTGATAATGAGATCGATCTTTCTTGTTTTACAGACAAGGGCTGCTTCGACGGCATTGATCCCATTATCAACGGTAAAGACAACATCCGCGTCTATTCGCTCAAGTACTCCGCGCGACACACCGTATCCATCAGTAAATCGGTTAGGAATAGTGGCAATGAGCGGATAATTGAGAAGATGAAAGAAATGCTTTACGATTGCTGTAGAAGTGACACCATCGACATCATAGTCCCCTACGACAGCAATTTTTTCGCCATTGCGAATGGCATCTGCGATTCTTTTTGCCCCTTTGAGGGCATCTTTGAGTTGGCTTGGGTGGGGAATGTCGGAGAGCTTTTCACTCTGGAGATGAAACCGCTCACGCAAACATGCTTCCAGCCCTTGACGGGTTAAAAGGGGTGCGTCAGGCAGGATTGTTTTGTTCAAAAGTCGCTCTCACAAACGCGAGGATAGAAGGGTTTGGGCTTTGGAGATGAGAGGTAAACTCAGGATGAAATTGTACCCCTAAAAACCATGGATGCGCAGGAATCTCGACAGCTTCGATAAGCCCATGAGACTCACCAGTGATTATCATTCCCGCATTCTCTAGTGCTTCACGATACGTTGGATTGGCTTCATAGCGGTGACGGTGACGCTCAAAAATCAGTGCTTCACCATTGTATGCGGCACGAAGATGTGATCCCACTTTGGTTTCACATGGGTATTCTCCCAAACGAAGCGTTCCCCCCATAGGTGAACGATGGGTCCGGATTTGCTCTTGCCCTGATTGATCGATGAAATTATCAATTAGGTAGATCATAGGATGCGTCGTGTTTGGATTAAACTCGATGGAGTTGGCATCTTCGTAACCCAAAACATTGCGAGCGTATTCAACAAGTGAGAGCTGCATTCCCAAACAGATTCCCAAATAGGGAAGACGTTTTTCGCGTGCGTAACGAATCGCTTGGATTTTTCCTTCAACACCGCGGTTTCCAAATCCACCTGCGACGAGGATAGAATCGCAATCGGCGAGTAATGCTTCAGCTCCCTGCACTTCTATTTTTTCACTGTCAATCCAGTTGATCGCAACACGGGTATCAAGATGTGCTCCTGAGTGAATCAGTGCTTCGATGAGCGATTTGTAGGATTCTTTGAGTTCAAGATATTTTCCAACTAATCCGATCGTGATAAGATGTTTCGGAGAGACGATTTTTTTGACCAATATATCCCATTGTTCCATATCTGGCTTGAGCTCACCTAAACCTAACTCTTTACTGATAGGGCCAAGGATGTTTTGTTGTAAAAAGCTCAAAGGAACGGCATAAATGGTCTGTTCATCCATCGCTTCGATAATGCTGTCTGAGCTTACATCACATGCAAGCGCAAGTTTTTTCTTAAACGTTTTTGGAAGTTTTTCTTCACTTCTGGCAATAATCATTTGTGGAGTGATACCAATACGGCGAAGTTCTTGGACTGAGTGTTGGGTTGGTTTGCTCTTGTGCTCGCCGGCTGCTTTGATAAATGGGATTAGGGTAACGTGAATGAAAAATGTCCCCTCTACTTCGTCGTCATGTTTCATTGTACGAATTGCTTCCATAAATGGCAAGCCCTCGATGTCCCCAACGGTACCACCAAGTTCAACGACAAGAATATCATGCCCTTCACCCGCTTTTTTGATACGGTCGACGATCTCACCTACGATATGAGGGACAACTTGAATGGTCTGCCCCAAATATCCGCCGCTGCGTTCGCGTTCGATAACCGAGCTGTACACTTGCCCTGTCGTAAAGTTGCTGGTGCGTAAAAAAGAGTCATTAAGGAAACGCTCGTAATTTCCGATGTCCAAATCCGTCTCAGCACCGTCTTTGGTGACAAACACTTCACCGTGCTCCAGAGGGCTCATAGTTCCTGGATCGACGTTAATATAGGGATCGATTTTGAGCATCCCGACTTTTATGCCGGAGTGTTTGAGAAGAGCGCCGACACTGGCTGCTGTAATCCCTTTTCCCAGTGAACTGAGTACGCCGCCGGTAACAAAAATATATTTAGTCATTGTTTTATCCTTAGTGAATGGTTCGCTCTTCTTAAGGTGCGCATTATATACTTTTAAGACTTATAAAAATGTTTGAAAAATGAGGAAGAATGGAATCAGGGCTCTACTATCTTACGATCGCACTCGGAATTTCCATCGTTGTTAATCTAATTTTAAAACGTTTGGGGGTATCGCCGATTATAGGCTATATCATGACGGGTACGATGGTTGCCTATTCGTTTGATTTACGCCATGTCGTAGATACACGTACCCTTGAGTCGATTGCCGAATTCGGAGTCGTTTTTTTGATGTTTACCATCGGACTTGAGGTATCGTTACGCCGTCTTGCAACGATGAAAATAGAGGTTTTTTTTAACGGATTTTTACAAACGACGTTGACCGCGGTACTTTTTTTTGGTGCGTGTTATGGACTGTTCCATTTTAATTTGGCAACATCGCTGATTGTTGCTATGTCATTGTCTCTTTCATCGACCGCCGTAGTATTGAGTTATCTTAAATCGACCAAAGAGATTTCGCGCCCCTATGGTCAGCGCTCTATGGGAATTTTGATTTATCAAGACCTTGCGGTTATCCCTATCTTGCTTTTGATCGGATTTTTGAGTGCAGGGCCGGCCAATATTGCAGAAGTATTATTACAGACCACTTTGAGTGCTGTGATTATCGTAGGGCTTTTATTTGTCGTGGGCAAGCGGGTGATGGCGTGGCTGCTGCATTTTTCCTCCAGCAGTAATGTCGATGAACTCTTTATGGGTTCTGTTCTCCTCATTGTTGTCGGTGCTTCACTTGCCGTCCATGCTTTTGGTTTTACCTATTCGCTGGGCGCGTTTATTGCAGGGATGATTATTGCCGAAACCCAATACCATCACAAAGTGGAAGCAGATATCGCACCGTTTAAAGATTTGCTTTTGGGGACCTTTTTTGTCACTGTTGGGATGAAAATCGATCTCAATTTTTTTGTGACCCATGTTATCGAGATCATGGCTATTTTGGTGGCTATTTTAGTCCTCAAAGCGATTGTCCTTTACGGGGTAGTTCGAATCTATTCCAAAACAAAAATTGCTTTTAAAACAGCTATCGCGCTATCGCAAGTAGGGGAATTTTCTTTTGCAATTTTTGCTCTTGCCGGCAATGCAAGCATTTTGGATGAAAAATTGAATCAAATGCTGGTGCTTGTGGTGGTACTTTCCATCATGTTAACCCCTTTTATCCTCTCAAAAATCAGTTCTATTGCGGGGATGTTCTTTACGGAACCCAGTATGACGGAAGATTTCGATTCACTAGATATTTATCGTAATCATGTCATCGTGTGCGGATATGGTGTTGTCGGCAAGTTTGTCGTCAAAGCGCTAAAAGCAGAAGGGGTACAATACGTCATTGTAGATAATAGCTATAAGCACGTTCAAGAAGCTCTTGCCGATGAAGAGAAAGCATATTATGGTGACATGTCCAAAACGGCAATTTTAGAAAAACTTCATATTCATGATGCTGTCAGTGTTATCGTTACACTCGATAACAGTGCTAAAAAACGATTGATTTGTGAAGCTGTTTTGACCTACGCCCCTAAGGTTAAAGTAGTGGTAAAAGTGGTGAGTTTGGAAGAGAAACGGGAACTTCGCGGATTGCCGATCCGTATTACGGTCGATGGAAAACGTGAAGTTGCGGCGAGACTGGTCTGCGAAGCGCTCTATTGTGATTTAAAAGAGGAGTGATAAAGACAGAAGTCGTGATAGTCTAAAGGAAGAGATTGACACGCTTCACCCCCAAGGGGCACAATGCGCTCACAATGATGGCAGTTTTAATTCCCTCGTGATCCGGGCTTGATAGCCTCAGAGCCATCTTTGCACAGAGGACAACTTTCCGGTGCATACATTTCGAAATTAAAATCAGCAAGGGCGAACAAAGGCTTATTCTCCGGAAGGGCACAATTCACTTTACGCTCCAAAGCACTCCCCTCACGTTTACAAAACCCACGATTTGCCAAAGCAGCAAATCCGACGACGATACCGCCAAGCGCTTCAATAGCACAAGCCGCTTCCATCGCCGAACCGCCGGTTGTGATGATGTCTTCACAAATAAGGACTTTTTCACCCGCCGTGATCTCAAATCCGCGACGAACTTGCATCTCGCCGTTAACGCGTTCAGCGAATATTGAACGCTTGTCGAGTGCGGTTGCGAGAGCAAACCCTGCGATAAGACCGCCAAGCGCAGGAGCACATACCGTGTCAATATCCAAACCGCTGCTTTGAATATTCACGGCAAGGGCATCGGCAAGGATCTTTGCCGTTTTAGGATCTTCAAGTACTTTTGCTGATTGAAGATAGTATTGGGAATGATTGCCTGAGCTGAGCTTGAAATGCCCTTCAAGCATCGCATTGGCGTTCATATAGATGGCTTTTACGTCCATGATTAAACCGTCAAGATGTCTTGCTCTTTGCTTTTGAGCGAGTCATCAATTTTAACTATGTATTTATCGGTGATTTTTTGAACTTTATCTTGCGCGACTTTTGACTCATCTGCAGTGATGAGTTTGTCTTTTTCAAGTACTTTTATTTTGTCATTCGCTTTTTTACGGTCATTACGAACCGCTACTTTGGCATCATCTGCCATCCCTTTGGCTTTTTTGGCCGTATCGTGACGCTGATCGACGGTCATTGGAGGGAAAAAGAGTTTGATCTCTGTACCGTTATTGTTCGGATTGACTCCGATATCGGCTTTCATGATCGCTTTTTCGATGACGCTTAACATCGTTTTGTCCCATGGGGAAATGGTGATAGTCGTAGCATCCGTAGCGAGAACACTTGCAGCTTGATCGATAGGAGTCAGTGAGCCATAGTTGTCAACACGAACATTGTCCAAAATCTTTGTGGTAACACGTCCCGTACGCAATGTACGGAAGTTAGAGAGCAAATGATCCGCAGATCCCTGCATCTTTTCTTCACAAAATGAATAAACTTCTTCTAGCATAGTTTCTCCTTATTTGGTGACGTTGGTATCGTTAACAATATTGATAGTCGGTGCAACAACATTATTTTTATCGATCATATCATCGACAACGGAAGTGTTTTTTTGTTGAGCATAAAAGTAGCCTAAAGCAACAGTATTCACAACGAATAAAAATCCAATAGCAAAGGTTGCTTTGGTCAAAAATCCTGCAGGCCCTTTGGCGCCAAAAACGGATTCATTCGTGCCGCTGTATGCGCCCAAGCCAATACTAGAGCTTTTTTGTAAAAGTACGGCGATGGTGATGATGACTGCGAGTACGATTTGTACGATGAGCAAAATGCCTGTCATAAATTGTCCTTAGTGTGTTAAAAAGTTCGCGATTATAGCACAATCGATATTTAAATACGCTGTCATAATGGATACTAATAGCTAGGATAGTCTCGTATTATTTTAGGTTTGAGTGGGAATCCAGCACTCTTATGTTAAAATTGCTCATTAAAAGAAGGGGTGATGATTATGTGCAAAAAATGCCCAAAACAAAAAAAAGCATTAACTTTTTTAATTGCAGTTATTGTGGCTTTTATTGGCTTTTCAATAGCTTTTACCTCTGACAAACCTTCGGCCGTTGTTAAGCCGGTTAAGTGAGCCGAAGATGAACGTAAAACGCTTGCTTTTTTTTGCTTCAGTTGTTGCTTTTGCCCTTTTTGCCATTTTGTTTACTCTTTCCACGGATACCAAAAAGACAAAAAGAGGACAGCCTGTTGTCATGGTCAGCACTTTTTCGCTGTATGAAGCTGCACGCGCCGTAGCGGGAAACACGTTAGAGATACAATCGATCGTCCCTCTGGGAAGCGATCCTCATATGTTTTCACCTACCCCAACGCAAGTGGCGAAGATGACAGGGGCTGACGTATTTATTTACAATGGAGCAGGCTTTGAGATATGGGCAGAAAGTCTCAAAAATACACTGCCAAAAACGACGCAAATTTTGGATATGAGCCAACACGTTGATCTGATAAAGGGTGAAGAACATCATCATGATGAGCATGAACATGGAGCATACGATCCCCATTATTGGCTTTCTATCGATAATATGATCAAAATGACCCAAACGCTCGAAGCAACGTTTTCACGTATTGAACCTGTAAATTCTGCTTTGTATCACAAAAATGCGGTGACCTATATTGGACAGCTTCAAAAACTAAAATCAGAATATTCTAGGGGTCTCAAAGAGTGTCGTACACGAGCGCTTGTTTCTAATCATGACGCATTCGGTTATCTCACAAATACCAATAATTTACAAAATATTTCGATTATCGGGCTCTCCTCTGATGAACAGCCCAGTGCAAAAACAATAGCCCGTATTGTTGAGGAAGTTAAAAAATATCAGATAAAAACCATCTTTTTTGAATCTTTAATCAATGATAATATTTCCCAAACCATTGCGCAAGAAACGGGCGCAAAGGCGGTAGCTCTTCAGCCCTTAGAAAATATTAGTGAAGATGAGTTAAAATCGCATCAAACCTATCTCTCGATCATGAGTAGCAATCTCGCTAAATTAAGAGAAGCCATGGAGTGCCATTGAAATTTTCCCCAAGTATTTTTGATGTACGTGATGTTAATTTTTCCAGAGATGGAAATGAGATACTTCGTTCAGTAAACTGTACTGTCTTAAAGGGAGAGTATTGCGCAATTATCGGACCAAATGGTGGAGGGAAGACAACGCTTATCCGCCTCCTTCTAGGATTAGAAAAGCCTAATTCGGGAAGTATTAACTTGTTTGGAATATCACAAAAGCAATTTCGCGCTTGGGATAAAGTTGGGTATGTTCCACAGCGCTCAGCACTCGTGGATGCGTCGTTTCCGGCAACAGTACGTGAAGTGGTGGCGATGGGACGCTATGCAAGACGCGGTATTTTTGGTTTTGAATCTGCAGAAGACATTCATGCTATTGAGGAGTCGATGGAGCATATGGGGATAAGTGATTTATCTTCGAGATTGATCGGGCATCTCTCCGGGGGGCAGCGACAGCGTGTGATGATCGCGCGTGCATTGGCATCTCGACCGGAAGTATTGATCGTTGATGAACCAAATACAGGCGTTGATGTAGAGTCTCAACACCGTTTTTACGAGTTATTGAGAAATCTCAATAAACTGCAAGGTATTGCTATTTTATTTATAACCCATGATGTTGGGGTAATTGGCGCAGATATTTCCAAACTCTTTTTTGTTAATCAAACCCTCCTTGTTTCTCAGACACCTGAAGAGATGGTCCGATGTGATGAGATGAGCCGTCTGTACGGAAACCCTTCACATGTTATGTGTCACAACCATTAAAAGTTCTGTCTCGACAGAGACAAGTATTTGCCTGCATTTTGTTAGGCTTTCCGCATCCGCTGCATGTACCAAAGCGGCTAGCGTAGTAAATCGGGATGCGTTCCGATTGCGTTCACAATACGAAGGATTGTAAAGATGATAGAAATGTTGAGTTATCCTTTTATGCAGCGTGCCTTTGTCGCAGGGTTGATGATCGCGCTTTTGGCAGCATTAAGCGGATCCTTTATTGTCCTTCGACGCTATTCGCTTCTGAGTGAAACGCTTGCACATGTCTCCTTGGTGGGGGTATCCATAGGAATATTATTGGGCGTTAGTCCCTTATGGATGGCTGTTATTGCGTCCTTGTTGGCTTCGTGGTTGATCGAGTACTTACGAAGTGTGCATGGTATCTATTCGGACTCGATTTTGGCCATTTTTCTTTCAGGATCGCTTGCATTAGCTATTATTATCGTTTCCATTTCAGGCTCCTTTAACGCGTCGCTTTTTAGCTATCTTTTTGGTTCCATTCTTTCGGTAAGCAATGAAGATTTGATCATTATAGCTATAGCAGGGACATTGTCTATAGCCTTGCTTATCCTCTTTTTTAAAGAGCTTTATTTTATCGCTTTTGATGAAGAGGTAGCGCAAACCAGTGGTATTCGAGTATCCGCATTGAATTTTATGCTGGTGAGTATCATCGCGGTCGTTATAGCCCTCTCTATTCGGGTTGTAGGAACGCTTCTCATTGGTGCCCTCATGGTCATTCCCCCCGTGGCGGCAATACGTTTTGGAATGGGCTTTTTTCGTACGACACTTCTTTCGATAGGGATTGCGCTGGTGTGTGTTGTGGCAGGACTTACATTCTCCTTTTTCTTTTCACTTCCTAGCGGTGCTGCGATCGTTCTATGCTTATTGGTAGTTTTTATAATCGCATTGGTGATAAACAAACGATGAGCGTCCACGAGGAATTTTCACGTTACGCTGCCCAATACGCAACGCATAACGTTATTCAAGCCAAAGTGGCTCAGAAACTAATCGCCGACACACACGATGCACCTCGTAAGGTTCTTGATTTAGGATGCGGCAACGGCACACTCTTTTCTTACATAGACTGGGAAATGGATGCATTTACGGGGGTTGATTTTTCCGAGTCAATGCTCTCTCATCATCCTCACGCTTCAAGCAGCACTTTACTGTTGGGGGACTTTAATGATCTAACACTCTTTGAGAAGCTCTCAACGATGAGTTTTGAGCACATCTATTCCGCTTCAGCATTGCAATGGGCGGAGAATCTGGATACGGTATTTAAAGCCATCTGTACCTTAAGCAGCTCGATATCGCTGGCTATCTTCACCTCTGGTACGTTTAAAACTCTCTATGAGACGGCAGGGATCTCCCCTATTCTCAAATCTTCTGATGAGGTGATAGAGATTGCAAGTCGTCATTTCAATGCGCAATACGAAATCGTCCGTTATGTACTGGAATTTGACACAGTCCGGGAGATGTTTCGCTATATCAAGCGAAGCGGTGTGAGTGGTGGACGCAGAGTCCTTAATGTGGCACAGATGAAAGCTCTGATGCGGGATTATCCGTTAACATTTTTAGAATTTGAGGTTGTTTTTATAACATCTTAGATATTTATTTCAGAAAAAAATGGTCGCTGATTCTTGTTTTCACTCCTGCAGCGTACACTTAACGCATCCAGTTCTTTATACTCATCCCCCTCTTTATCGGAACACAGTGAAAGCATATCTTCCAGAAGACACCCGAACGCACGTACTTCAATCTTCTCAAATTCTGTTTGATGAGATTCGTAAAAACTTGCCGCACCAAAATCACCCAAGTAACAGTGACCTTTGTCGTTGATCAGGACATTATGGGCATATAAATCGCCGTGCATAAGTCCGCGTGAATGCAGATGTGTTGCGGCGGAGGCAATGGCGTCTGCTACTTTTCTGATGGTTTCAACACTAAATGCAGTTCCTTTTTTAAAGGTATCGCGAGTACAGGTGTCAAAATCCGGCGGTAAACCTAAGTTTTGATAGGCGGAGGGAATATACTCCAAGAGCAGACCTAATATAGCATCTCCTTCGAGCTTTGCTAAGACCTTGATGAGATGTGGATGCTCTCCTACGCTCATGCAAGCATTCATTTCATCGTGGGCATAACCGTCACTTGTAAGGGCTCCTTTAAAAAGTTTCAGCGCCACATCTTCTTCATGTTCGCGCGAGAAAGCTTTAAAAATCTCTCCCGAAGCACCCGATCCCAACTGTTCTTTGATTTGCAAAGTATCATAGGCTATTTCTTGTAGTTCAAAGCGCTGGCTCTTGCTGCACGGATTCCCAGAAAAGGCGAGCCAAGAGAGTTTAGGAAGGGTAAGCAGCCACAAGGGAATTTCTTGAAGCAAATTTGCAGAGAGGCGCAGCAGTTCCAGATTTTTACAATTGGCCATCTCATCGGGTAATCTTTGTATCTGATTTCCGGCCAAAGGAAATTTTTGGAGCTTGTGCAGTTTTCCAATAGATCGGGGGAGGCTAGATAGCCGGTTATCAGTCAGGATTAGCCAATTGAGATCATGCGGGAGAATATCTTCGTCAAATATTTCGATTTGATTGCCTTTCAAGCCAAGTAAGGTGAGTTTTTTACATCCTATAAATGAAGGGACGTTAACAAAGCGGTTGTAGGAAAAAAATGCAATTTTTAGTTTTGTGAGCCTACTGATATCTTCAGGCAGTGAGGTGAGAAGATTGTGGCTCATGTCCAAAATCTCGAGACTCTCTGCCAGTTCAAATATTTCTTCGGGGAAAAAAGTTAGATTCTCAGAGAGGGTCAGTCGTTTAACCCCCTTGAGTTCGCCTGTGCGAAGTTGCGCTAACGTATGCATAAGAGCCTTTTTTTGTGATTTTATCGAATATTAACTTTAAGTGTTTTTTTATCACGCTTTGGTAAACATTTTTTTATTTAAACGCGTTATACTATGTAGAAGAGAAATATGGAGGATTTTATTATGTATGGAATTGAAAAATATGACAATTTACAAGAGGTAATGCCTCGCCTTCAGCCAGTTTTAGTCGAAGCAATACAATCAGAATTTTTAGAAATAAAAAAAATCAACAAAGAATGTGAAAAATATATTGCGTCCTGCGAGCAGATACCCGACCTTAAAAAGGCCGAATACGTTATTTTTTCGCACCATATCAAAAAAAATGAGCACAAATATGAAATATTTGTATTTATTGATGCCGAGGGAAATATTGTTCGGCATGTAACTGGACGCGAAATGGAGTTGTATGGGTTACTGTCATCGTGCACAACGCTTCATGTATCCGATGAGTACGTTGATACAAAAATACATTGCAACTCTGACGATTGCCGTCACTAAATTATGCTTTCGTAATCCCGTATCAAGTATGAGATGACAGTTGCTTCAAAACACTATTCGCAGCGAATCGTCCACTGGCAAAACAGGCTGTTAGTAAATAACCGCCAGTAGGGGCATCCCAATCAAGCATCTCTCCCGAACAAAATACATTGGGTATAGTACTAAGCATAAGATCTTCGGTAAGTGCTTCACGCATTACTCCCCCTGCTGTGCTGATCGCTTCATCTATAGGCTGCATACCTGTAAGTTGAATGGGGTATTTCTTAGCATACGCTGCAACGGCTAGCGGATTATTCCATTTGTTTTTAGGCAAACTTTCACGAATGAGTGCCCCCTTAGCCCCCTCTAAGCCTGCTTTGCGCCAAATGTTATCCATAGATTGTTTGCCCGATGGCGTAAGACGTAATGCTAATACGTCTTGACTTAGATGAGGGAGTAAATCCAAATACAGTGTAGCAAAGCCATGCGCAATCACTTCTTCACGAAGCGATCGCGATAAGGAATAAACCAATCCCCCTTCAATACCGTAAGCTGTCAAGATAGCTTCTGAAGAACTGACGTACATTTCACCAGTATCACTCTCGACCCATCCAGATACATTTTTTAAAGGCATTCCAAAATATTTGTCCATATAAGAAGACCACATCGTTTTGAAACCACAGTTTGAGGGTAACAAGGGGCTGATAGAAACGCCCTTGTCTGCCAAAATAGGGACCCAAGCCCCGTCAGAACCAAGATTAGGCCAGCTTGCTCCGCCCAACGCCAAAATCGTTGCATCGGAGTTTATTATTTTTTTACCATCGACCGTTACAAAATGTAAAGCTCCCTCATCGGTAAAACCATGCCATTTATACTTGCAATGCACACGAACGCCACGCTTTTTGAGAACTGATACCCATTTGCGCAACAAAGGTGCGGCTTTCATTTCTTGCGGAAAAATACGCCCAGAAGTCCCGACAAAGGAAGCAATACCCAGATCTTGCATCCATGTTCGAATTGCATTGGCATCAAAATCACGTATCATGGGTTCAAGCCAGTCGCTTTGATCGTAGCGATGAAGCAAGTTATCTATTGGCTCATTGTGTGTAATATTTAAGCCACCCTTGCCCGCCATGAGAAATTTTCTCCCGACAGAAGGCTTTGCTTCATAAATATCTACATTCATACCGTGCGCAGATAAAACATCAGCCGCCATTAGTCCAGCAGGACCTGCTCCGATGATGGCAATGCGTTTGTGATTCAACGACGTTCGTTACCTAGGTTTAAAAGATTCTCTTTTTCCAAGCCATACAGTTCGTAGCGAATTTGTTTGAATTGCTCGCTTATCTCGGGTACAACGATTTTGTATAGCTCTTCCAGTACTCGTGCAGATTCTTGCCCTCTTTTGTAATTAGCAATCAAAATACTTTTTAAATCTGTACGATTCATTTCACTAGGCAATGTTGGACGCAGCACATCATTAACGCTGTCACGAGAAGCCAGGAGCTCTTCGAGAGGTTCAATACGGCATTGGTGGCGGAGATTTTTAAGAGAGGTTGAAAGATTCTTGTCATTGTGAACATAGCGCGCTATATCCTCAATCACACGAATACCCTCTTTAAGACGGTTAAGATTGGCATCGACCACTCGGAAAAGCTCCGAGGGGAGAGAATGTTTAGTCGTCACGGCTGCCAAAAATTCCAAAGAGTTGTAGAAGTGCCGTAAAGATATTCAAGAAATCAAGATACAGTGCAAGAGCTCCATCGATAGGGGTGTCATAGTTCCCGTTCATAATGTTTTGTGTATCGAAAATAACCATGATACTAAACAGTAAAACCACAACACCCGAAATAGCGACAGCCATCCATGGGTTATGCAAAAAGAGATTTAAAATTGAAAAACCAATAATGACAAACATGGCAATCATAAGCGGTTTGCCATAACTTGTAAAATCTTTAGTCGTTTTGATAGCATAAAAGCTCATTGCTCCAAAGACGACAGACGTCATAGCAAAAGCATTACCAATAATGGTTGCGCCACCACTCATCCCAAGTGTTCGAGCCAACAAAGGCGCCAACATAAGACCTGTCATAAAGACAAAACCAAACATAACCGCTAAATTAATACCGGGTTTATGTTTAACAAAATGAAGCCCGATAAGCAAACCGATTTCAAGAACAAATAAAAGAATGAAATTACTTTGAATAACTTCAGCCATTGGAATGCCAACATAAGCACCAACGGCACCAGCCATCATAGACGCGGCAAATAATTTGTAGGTATCTTTAACAAATGTAACGACACGCGCTTCATTTTTACTGACACCTTCGTAACCCATCGCACCTTGTTGTGCATAATCACGATCATATAAAGACATATTTTATTCCTCCATAGTGGATATTATATAAAACGGATTATACAGCACAATGATTAACTGACATTAAAAATTAGAGTAAACCATAGATAGTTAAGGCAATTATTCACGAGAAGCCAGAATTAAACGAAGTTTTTAAAAAAGGAAAATAAAATCTCTATTATAATGTATAGAATAACCTATGAATAGGTAATATTGTTACAAATTATTACGAATATAAGGTTTTTTTACTTATTTTGTAAATTCTTTTAAATACCTCTTGACCTTTTCTATAATTTCCCCTATAATTCCCGTCCACAAACGATGAGACGCTTCGAAAGAAGAGTTAAGTTTGAGTTTGAGATCATTGAAAACTAAGCAGGAGTGA
>JAYVLH010000096.1:0-7300 GCA_043759555.1 Sulfuricurvum sp.
GCTGCAAATACAACTAAAATCGCCGTTAAATTTTCGCTTGCGCAGTTCGTTACGCAGTTTGGAAGCAAAAGGATCACCTTCGGTTTTCCAGATGGAACGAACTTCTATCTTGGTAGGATCAAGCCGTTTGGCAGAGCCTACAGAACAGATGAGTTTAGGATAACATTTTTGGATAAGAGCGATTTTTGCCCACATATCATCAATGGCATCGAGGATCAGATCATAGGGTTCAAAATCATAGGTTTCGACCCATTCGGGTGTTATTTTCTCTGCTATCGCAATCACTTCAGGATAATGACTTTTTAACGCATCAACCTTTAGTTCCCCCTCGTGCATTTCGGAGTGCATCTGACGATTTTGGTTGCTTACATCGTAGCGGTCAAAATCGATGATCGTGATGTCACGCACCCCTGAGCGATAAAGGCAATCGAGACAAAAACTTCCCACACCGCCCACTCCTAAAAGAAGGATTTTGGCATTTTGGAGTTTTTCATACGTCTCTTCACCAAAAACGAGTTTGGTTCGGACGTTTCTCACAGCCACTCTCGTAATTTTTTCATTGACTTATAGGCCGTTAAATCCAATTTTATCGGGCTTACTGATACCATTTTATGCTCAATCGCTTCAAAATCACAATGTCCTTCACGATTTGGACGTGCTTTGTACTCAAGCGGATGCAATCCTAGCCAATAATATTCTAATCCTCGTGGGTTACGGTGCAAGTGTGCATCATTGGCGTAAAAACGATACCCTGCATACGTTGGACACAATTTTAATTCTTTCACATCCCAAGGAATATTAACGTTTAAAAATTCTCGTTCGTTTAGAGGAAATTCACCCGCAAAAATCTTTTCAACCAACGTTCGAATGGCTTGTTTTGCCAACGCAAAATCGCCTACAGGTTGCGTAAAGTCCATCACTTGGGATATTGCGATAGAAGGAATACCCTGCAACACACCCTCCATAGCTGCGGCAGCTGTTCCTGAATAGGTGATATCTTCACCCATATTTGAGCCTTTATTAATACCGCTGACAAGCAAATCAGGCTTTTTGAATTCAAACAATGAATTCAGCGCCAAATAAACACAATCACTGGGCGTCCCATCATCAAGCTTGTAAAAATCATCTCCCACACAAATAAAGGAGAGAGGTCGAGTAAGGGTAAGAGAATGCCCACAGGCTGATTTTTCCGTAGATGGAGCAACGATGGTAAGATGCCCTAAATCTTTAAGCGCATCAATCAGCGCTAACAGTCCCTCTGATTCGTATCCATCGTCGTTGGTAATTAATATTTCTTTCACTTTTTATTTCCTTTTTGGTTTTATCGGGAGTATCGCTATGCGTTCATGTTGTTTACTCATTCTAATTCAGCCTGTCCAAATTTTCTATCAATCTCTCCGTTATACCGAACTTGATTTGGTATCCACAAAATTACAAAATCGTTTCATACAAATCTTCCCATTTCAAATTTTGTTTTTCAATCAATTCTATTTTCCATTTTCTTTGCCACTCTTTTAACTGTTTCTCTCTTTTAATAGCCTCCGCTATCTCATCAAAAACTTCATAATACACCAAATTTTTAAGTGCATATTTCCGACTAAATCCATCTATGAAATCATTTTTATGCTCGTATACCCTTTTGATTATATCCGATGTTACACCAATATAAATTGTTCCTTGAGGTTTGTTTGCCATAATATAAACATAACCTTGTTTCACTTAATAACCTTTTGTGGATTCCGTGTCGTAGCACGGAATGACAGTTTTTTCGTCATACCGTGCTACGACACGGTATCCATCCCCATCTTTGCTAATTTTATTTCATTCCATTCATCGAATCGCTTGCTCATGCTTCCCTCTCATTTTAATTCAGCTTGTTCCATTTTACCTTGAGCTTTCATACCCCATTACACATTTATCGATCCCATGCTTTTCTGCTAACTTCTCGACATCTGCCGACAAGGTACTTTTCGGATCGATCTTCTTTAAAATATAGTCACAAATGACAATCGTGTTATAAATCGATCCCAACTTATTTTTGTTGCACTGATCCTCTAAACTTTTCGGTATTCCAAACGTGATTTCAGATGTCTGATTATAGAGCCTGCTATGATGAGCAATGTGATTTCTGATAGTTGAGAGATGGTACAGTACCGATTCAAAAATCCTCATATCCAAATCATAACACCGTGCGATAGCTCTTTTGACTTTTATATTTTTTATATTTTTGGTCAACTGCGAGAGTAATCCAAATGTCATCACTTCGACACATACCCACAACGGAGGAAGCTCGTCAGAATATTTTTCTCGATAATGTTTGATAAAATCTCGGTCTCTTTGCCTCTCTATTTCTGATTGCAGCTTTGCATACGATTGAGCAAAATACTTGTCATTCGTAAAATTTTCCGCTTTGAGAGGGTGTGCCCCATGTGCTTGCGAGAGATAATAGGCGAACTTTGTTTTCGCCGATATTTCAATCGTTTCCAATGCCTGATACAACAATGCTTTTAAGCCGCTGTCAAAGAAATAGATATTAATAATATCCTCAAAATAAACATTTTTTTTAAAACTATCATCTGATTGTTTGAACGGGAGCCAATATCCGCTTAGTCGATAATAGTTCAGATTTAGCAAATGATGTTTTGCCTGATTTTCATCGTGAAACAACATACCGCGAGATTTTAGCAGTTCGATTTGTTCATCTATGGTTTTAAAAGATTTGTTATAGGATTGGGGAAATTGTGAAGTCATTTATAGTCCTCCCCCTGTGAGCATTGTAAAGAGGCTTGGGAGGCTCTATCAACGTAATGATAGTCTCTATAAACTAAATGTTTACTAAAATTCATAGTTTTATTCGCATGATTACTCATTTATTTCCCCTCCACAATCTCATCATACCGTTTTTTCTTTCTCCGTCATACCGTGCTTGCCTTGTCATACCGTGCTTGCCTTGTCATACCGTGCTTGACACGGTATCCATCTCTCGCTCCCAAGCTCCAGCTTGGGAGTGTATACCATCAGTCTGCAAGGTATCGATGTTGGTTTTATAAATATACAATGATAAACGTGTTGGTAATGTTTGAAATATATTTGTTTTAACAAAATCCATACCGCACAATCGTTTACTCACCCTTTCCCCTCCACAACCGCTATCTCATCCTCACTCAACCCATAAAGCGCATAGACCATCATATCGATCTCTTTCTCACACTCAACCACTCTTGTCTCAAACGTTTCTATCTCTTTTTTGAGTTTGATTTCTCGGTCGAAATTGTCGTTTTTGATGGCTGTATCGAGGAGAGTTTTATACTCTTTGATTTTTGGTTTGGTTTCTAGGATTTCATCTACAAGATTTATAAAAGGTGTTTCATTGTCTGCTATGGCTATGGGTAAAAGTTCGAGTTTATACTTTTTCCATAATATTGTACCTTGTCCAGTCGTTACAGATATTTTAGAAAAGTACCATTCTGAAAGTTTCGAGTTAAGAATTGCAAGCAAATATTTTGGTTTTTCACTTATCATAATAAAAATTTTGTCATTTCCATAAAGGTTGTTTTCTTCATAAGTAAAATTAGGTTTATCCGATATTTCACCCCAAACAATCTTTGGCTTTTCAAAATCTTTGGGACTATAGCTTTGTAGTTGCCACCATAATTGTTTTCCAGCTCTTTTTTCTAATTGACTCCTAAAGATAGTTAGATGCTCTAAAATAACTGGATAATCTTCTATATTGATTTGATTATGTGCGTAAATCAAATATTGTTCTGCAAAGTTTGTTTCATATTTAGAAACATCTCTTCCTCTTAAAAGAGGCTTTATTATTTCAAGCGATAGAATATCTTTTTGAGCAATTTCATCTTTTTTATTTTTGTCTATTACAAACGCTTCATTAAACCCAGTTTTAATACCGTACACTATAGATATATCCCACTCTTTGAGAGGTTTACCGATACTTTCAATCTTTCGCATCAAAAGAGATTCACCATCATCCCCTGCACTGTTTTCGATTGCTTCAATGAGGGTTTCGACACTGGCATTTTGGGTGGTGAAATTTCGGATGTTGGTTATGGTAATACTTTCGTCATACCGAACTTGATTCGGTATCCATTGGCTGTTTGTGGATTCCGTGTCGGAGCACGGAATGACGGAGGTGTCGGAGCACGGAATGACGGGGATGTCATGGGATGGAATGACGGGAAAACGACGAACAGCATTCACAATACAACTTTCAACCGTTGCATCTTCAAACAATTGTGTCCCTACAAAATTGAGAACTTCCGTCTGTCCATTTTTTTCTAAAAACTTTTTGAGCGGTTCACCGTACTTGGTTTTTAACCAACTGTTGGAAACGATAAATGAAAAATATTTGCCTTCAGCGGTGAGCCGTAACCCTTTTTCGATAAACAACGCCAACAAGTCACCCGTTTTTTCAAAGACTTCAAACCCTGCATGAGCATAATCAACATCTTTGATCTTGTTAAGAGCAACATACGGCGGATTACCAATAACAACATCAAAACTACCTTCTTCAAACGGCATCGCCAAAAGCGAATTGGCACAGACGATTTTATCATTCAAACTCGTAAGCTCTCGACCCTTATGTGCTGTCCGTAGCCATAGAGAAAGTTTCGCAATCTCCACCGCATCCTCGTTTATATCCACACCGTAAAGATTGTGTTCGAGGATACTTTTTTCGACTTCGTAATAGATTGTCAAATCCTCATACGGCAACAGTAAATCCCGTATGAAGGTATGCTCACGGATGAGAAATTCTAACGCTTGGTTGAGAAATGCACCGCTTCCACACGCAGGGTCGAGGATTTTGAGATGGGTGAGCCATTCTCTGTAATTTAGCAATATTTCTTTGTAGCTCTGCTCACTCTTCGTGAGTTTGCGAGGATTAATGACCATCGTTTCAGGCTCGATTTTTAACTCTTCTTTTTTATCACTGCACAATTTACCGAGAGTGTTTTCGACGATGTAGCGGGTGATGTATTCGGGGGTGTAGAATACGCCGTCTTTTTTACGCTTGGAGACAACTTTGTCATTCCGTGCTCCGACACGGAATCCATTGGATACCGTATCAAGTACGGTATGACGGGAGGGTTTAGGATGGCTGAATGACTTTTCCATTTCCTCTAAATCCGTCAAACTCTGCTCGAAAATATGTCCTAAGATATTGACACTAATATCACTCTCAAAATCAAAATCCGAAAGTTTTTGGGCTTCCATATCGAGGTAATTGTCATCTATTTTCAAGCTATCAAGCATCTCATCGGTGGCGAACAGTCCGCCATTATATTTGGGAATACCGAGTTTGTCATTTCCCGTGTTAATAGCGTTGAAATAGAGCTTGTAATAATCGTACATACTGCGATCACCAAAACCGTCTGCTGCATGGCGTGAGCGTATCTCTTTGACCGTATTGGGTTTTAATAAACTTCGATCTTCGGCAAAGAGGATAAAGATGATTCGGTCACATAGTTTTTGGGTTAGGCGTAGGAGGGTTTGTTTGGTGGTGGATTCCGTGTCGTGGCACGGAATGACGGGGGTGTCGTGGCACGGAATGACCGGGGTGTCGGAGGACGGAATAACAGTATCTTCGTCATACCGTGCTTGACACGGTATCCATTGACTGTTTGTGGATTCCGTGTCGTGGCACGGAATGACGGGAGAGTAATTATTTTTAACGATATTTTCAAACAAATGGGATCTAAATTGGCTAAAGTCACGATAAAGTTCTTTTGAGATGGTTTGCTCGAAACTTGCTGATTTTTCTTTGAGTTTGAGAGGGACATCCTCTTTTAAACTTTCAAAGCAAAGGAGTAAGTGAAGCTTTTTAAATTCATCATACGTGAGGGCAAAAAGATTAAATTTTTCATACGCCGTTTTTTTATCGATGTAAAAGCGCAATTCGTTGAAGTTGGAAATGATGATGTATTTAGAGTTCGTGTGCGAGTTGTGATAGTTAAAGGCTTGTCCTTCGACGGCATCGAGATTTTTCGTCTTTTGATCTTTTAGCTCTACGATTCCGATAATCTCGCCGTTTACGTAAATGACCCCATCGGCTTTTTTCCCGTCAGTTTCGTTTTTCTTTTCACGTTCAAGATTAAAGCTCGCGGGGTTGGTGCTGTCAAGCGTATAGCCTAAACACGCCTCAAAAATATCTTTTAGAAATCCGTCTTGATATTTCTCTTCTTTAACGGTTTTGATAAAATCAATTTTTGTGAGATAGTTTTGGAAGGCAGCCCATCGCACGGCAATAACGCTTTCATCTTGTTTGATCGAATTTAGAACGGATTTTTGAAAAATTGGCAAGAAGTATCCTTTTGATAGTTTAAATTATACCACACCAAAAGACTTTACGAAATCACTTCCTTTTTGATTTTATGGGGACGAAAATAAAACAATTGAGAGTATCACGTCGCTCATACGCTAAGACATAATCGTGCTCTCTCAAAATCGCGTCTACAATATAAAGTCCCAAACCAAAACTGTCTTTGGTAGGTTGATCTTTTGTAAACGGCTCGATGTAATAGGAGAGTGATTTTTTAAGAGGCTCTCCTTTATTAACAAAAAATATTTCATCGTTTTGTATAAAAATGGACATTTTTTTCTCGGGAGAATACTTGATGGCATTATCGATGAGATTCTTCACTGCTGTCACAAACAACCGATAATCAACCACGATTTTAACGGATGCATCAATATCAGCATCTACTGAATCATATTCCACCATTGCACTGTCAATTGCTCCATCAATAATATCAACAAGACGATACTCATTTTTCTCCAAATGCTGTGAACCGGAACTGATCTCTTCAATCAACGCAAATTCCCCTATTAAACCCTCAAGTCGCTCAAAAATACTGGTAAAACGTCCCTTTTGTTTTTCATCTTCCATCATTGTCGTAACAATTCGACCTTTGGCAATCGGTGTTTTAAGTTCGTGCATAATGTTTCGTAAAAAGAGGGTGCGTGATTCGATCAAAGAGCGTATTTTATTCTGTGCTGTTTCCAGTTCATTGGCAATGAGAGCAATTTCATCTTCTCCATTCGTATGAAATCGCACCCCCATATCGCCTTCACCAAAACTGGCAATTTGACGGCGTAACTTCCGAAGCGGTGCTATACGAATAATAATTAAAGCAAAAGAAAAAAGTAATATGGACAAAATAGTTCCATACGCATAAAAGAGATACGAGGGATTATACCCTTGCACTTTTCGATCTTCCAAAAGGATTGCATGATGATCCGATTGAATCCAAAAATAAATTTTTCCTTTAAATTCAAGCATACG
>JAYVLH010000097.1:0-7440 GCA_043759555.1 Sulfuricurvum sp.
AGGTTTGGATGGTAGAATGTTGGCAATGGGTATTCGTTAATGATGCGAATTCGCCATTGAATTTTATAGAAACTTCATATTTTACAGGTTTTACTGCAAAATAATTTGGGATGCATCAGTTTATAGCTATCCTAGTCTATCCCATTTTTAAAGCCATGTTTTACACTATTTCAGAAGTACCTCTAAAAAAGTTATATAGTTCCTATTGCGTCAAATTGCATCAAAATCAACATTTGGCAGTGATTTTGGCATTTAATTCAATACTTTTTGCCATATTGAGACGAGATATTTTTTGTATCAACCCAGAGAAGTAAATATCACTTTTAATCTTCAAAAAATTGTGTAGTTTTTTGTGTAGTTCCTCTTTAAAAAGTATTACGCAAAAGTTATCAAAAAGTCCCATTTTTTACACTATTTTGCTGCAAAAAATGTGGCTATATCTCCCTAAAATAAGGCTTTACGAGTCCATTTCCGTTTCACTATAACTGAGTTTAAGCCCTTCTTCACTCATAACAAACCCATGAACCGCAATTTTGCCCTCATGCACGAGCTTGTGGTGCTTTGAACAAAGAGGGATTAAATTGTAGCGGTGATTCATGCCAAAATGTCCAATCGATCCACCCGAATCAGCACTTGCCTGTGGCGCGATATGATGCACTTCATCCACTGCTTCATCGCACAATGCGCATTTTGTAAGATACAGCTTGCTGTTATATCGGCTCTTTTTATTGCGTTTAAGCAATGATGCATCATGTGTATTATTTGTTATGCGCCCTCGTATTTCGTAGGCTTTTTGTATAAATGTCTCATCCATGTGAAGTGATTTGGCAAATTCCAACCCATAAAGTGTACTTCCGCTGCCACTTTTTAATTTACGATCATAAACTAACTTGTCACTTTCTTCATCGTAATAAACACCTAAATGAAGTAATACGATCCCTTTTGATTTTTCAATTTCACTCAGATCACAAAGCTGATGCAAGTGAGTAGCAAAGATAAATAAACTGCCAAGTTCTTTGAGTCTTAAAATGGCACTTGCCACAATGGCCAATGCCGATTCCGTCTCTGTTCCATGACTGATTTCATCCCCTAAAATAAGGGTATTGGGTGTCGCACGGTTAAAGATATTACGCAGCTCTAACATCTCCACCGCAAATGTTGAAAGTCCTTTATAGAGATTATCTTTAGAGACAATACGCGTAAGAAGTTTATCCACAGGAGCGAAGCGCATCATCACACACGGGACAAAAAAACCAGCCTGTGCCATCACAACAGAAAGTCCAATACTTTTCATCAACGATGATTTCCCGCTGGAGTTGATCCCATAAAGTAGAACTCCTTTAACATCTTCACCCTTGGACGCTTCAATCGTCGTATGTTCCTCAAATGTACGCTGATCGATAGACCCTAAAAAGAGATCATTGGGGACAAATATTCCGTTCTCTTCACGTGATTCGATCAATGGATGACGTAATCCAACCGTTTCAACAAATGCCTTGGCGGTGTCATAAACTATTTCAGGACGTACGTATCGTAACTGTATAGCGCACTTGGCACCGCTTAGTGACACATCCACCACGGCTAAAAAGGAGATAAGATGCTCGATGGCATGCGAAAATTTCTTTTCAATGGCTTCTAAATGCTCCTGATACCGTTCTCGTACTTGAGCTAGCATCCGTGATTTTGCCCCAGCATTTTCGATAGAAAGTTCATCCAGTAATGTCGAAGAAAGTTTGACACTGGTTTTGAGTTTTCGTATCTGAAAATCACGAAAAAAATGGTGTTTACCCTCAATTGTAAAAAAGCTATTATGAAGATTTTCTTCAATACTCACATAGCGGTTACGTGTCATCAACAGATGATACCCTTCACTTTCAAGCCACCCTATGGATGCATAGCCGCTTCCATTATCAAAAAAAGTATCAATATGCTCAATAATACTTTTCAGTTTAGACTCATTGGTCCGTTGAAGTTTTTCAAGAGCATCTATAGACGGGTCAATCCCTTCATTAAAAAGGTTCTCGTCCACTTGATCACGCCTGAACTTTGCACACGATTCGATAGCAAAAATCCGTCGCAGCTCACTTGCACAATGGATACATTCCTGTGCACTCGCCTTATCATAACCAAGGCCAAGAACGTCAGCATCCGCGAACAGCCTCTCAGCAGCCGTAAGAGAGGCATAAAAATACGCCAGTTCGTAGGGATGAAGTTTTCCCAATTTAAGACGGCGAAGAATACGTTCTAAATCATAAACTTCTTTGAGCTTACTTTCCAACAGTGCAATATGATCCGCCATTTTTTCGATCAAATCATACCGTTCTTCCAAAAGCGCTGCATCACAAATAGGGTTTAAAAGCCGTTCACGAAGAAGCCGCTTTCCCATTGCTGTGGACGTTTTATCAACGAGTTTTAATACCGTCATCTCATCGTTATCGCGTGAAATAATCCCTAACTGCTCACACGCATTGTTTCCCAAATACATATAACGGTTCGTTCCCAAAAATGTCGGGCGATTCATCTTCTCGATAATGGCAGGGTCATGATCGATAATCGTATGTATGAGTACCGCCAATGATTCTGACGTATAGCCATATCGTTCCATATCCAGATATTCTATCGGACTTAACAAAGAACGGATTTGATAAATACGCCCAAAAAGTTCATTTTGATAGTCAATACGAAGCCGTTTTTCATTTTTGATACTGCGGTGATGACTTTTAAGTTCCAAATAGCGATTGACTTCGTCTTCATCAATTGAAGAGTCACAAAACGTCACCACAACTTCTGAGGTTTGATAGCTTTGCAACAGTGTAAACACTTCATCAAGTGCATAGGTTTTATCCTCACGCGTCCCATGTATCTCATTGATGAGTGTTTTACCTGTCCCTACATCAATAGCAGAGTATCCCACAGAATACACTCCATTATTTTGATCAATAAGCAAAGAGGCGATATAGTTTTCACTAGGCTCTGCAATATAATCGAAATTTGTACCGGGAGAGATAATATTAGAAATATAACGGCGGATATGAGGAGGCTCACCTTGCTGACGGACCAGTACAATCGTATATTTTTTCGACTGAACCAAACGGCTCAGATAACGCTCTATAGAAACGCTTGGAACACCAGCAAGAAGGGGATTTTGAAGAGAGTTTTCGAGTATCGTTTTATTTTTTCGAGTGAGCTGAATATTCAAAAATTCGGCAACCTCTTTGGCTTTACCGATTTTCATGAACTCATTATTGACTTCATAAACCTCAAAGAAGGAGCCGATTTCAATAATGACAAGAGTATCGGGACCGTATTTTGCTTCACATGCAGTTTGTAGTTCAAAATAGACTTCAGAAAGGAGCTTGCTTTTATCCTGTAAAAGTGCCCCAATCTCGTCCGTACTCATATCTTAGTGAAAAACTTAAATTCGTGCGTAAGAAACGCTAATGCAGGCTTTCAGAGCAGAAAGTTCTTTGAGTGTTTTTTCACCAACAGCAGAATCAACAATAATAACTGCTAATGCTTCTCCGCCTTTATTTCGACCAAGACGGAAATCGGCGATATTAACGTCATGTGTAGCGAGTAATGTTCCCACTTGTCCGATAACACCTGGTACATCGGTATTTTTAAAGAGAATCATATTTCCCTTAGGCTCAACATCAACACCAAAACCATTAATATCAACAATACGTTGGACATCATCGTTGAACATCGTTGCACTGATTTCAATCACGTCTTTATCCGTTGTTAAACGAACCGTTACTAGATTTTTATATACAGGACTTTCAGGAAGCTCTTCTGTATCGACTTTAATATTACGTTCGTTCGCAACAAAATCAGCGTTAACGTAGTTAATTGTTTCACCCGTTGTTTCTGCTAACGCACCAACCGTAACAAAAGTGGCCAAAGAGCTGACGTACTGCGCAATATCACCTCGTCCGCTTACTTTTATAGAAACAATCGAAGCACGATTGATTTGAGAAGCTAAGAAGCCAATCTTTTGACCCATCTCTAAAAATGGTTTTACAAATGAAGGGATTTTACTTTCATCTATTGGAAGATTGAGGGCGTGAGGATACGCAATACCTTTTGCCGCTTCAATCGCTTGCTGTGCTGCTTCAACACCAATATTGTATTGAGATTCAAATGTATTGGCACCTAAGTGTGGAGAAACACAGATATTGTCCAAATCAAGGAGTTTATTGCTTGTTGCTGGTTCTTTGTTGAAGACATCAATACCTGCAAAACGAATTTTTCCCGACTTAAGACCATCGTAAAGAGCATCTTCGTCATACAAACCACCGCGGGCACAGTTAATGAGTACCACACCGTCTTTCATTTTGGCGATCTCATCATAGCCTATCATACCAATGGTCTCTTTATTTTTAGGGGTATGGATAGTGATAATATCACACGCTAAAATATCATCAAAATTAGTCGTATATTTTGCACCGGCATCGGTTGCTTTTGAAGGGTGAATATAAGGATCGTAAGCAACAACATCCATCTCAAATGCCTTTGAACGAATTCCCACACGACTTCCAATGTTACCAAAACCGATAACACCTAATTTTTTGCCTTTTAGCTCATAGCCATACCATTTTTCACGCTTCCAGATGCGTTGGTTTTTGAGATGATCATGTGAATACGGGAACATACGCATACATGAAAGCATATGCGTCATCGTAAGCTCAACAGCTGCAATGGTATTAGCAGTAGGAACATTCATGACGATAATTCCCTCTTTAGAACATCCTGGAATATCCACATTGTCCACACCTACACCTGCACGTACTACCGCTTTCAACTTACCCTTGGCTGCTTCAATAAATGCAGCATCAACATCTGTAGAACTGCGGGTAATGGCCACATCAGCCGTCGCAACAACGTCAAGTAATGCCGTTTTATCCATATCGGCCGCAAAAATCATTTCAATTTTATCGTCAGAACGAAGAAGATTCAAACCTTCTTCATGAATGTGATCACAAACGACAATTTTAAATTTTTCCATCGTATTCATCCTTTTTAAATGGTGACATGGTCGCCGAAATTTGATAGGTTTTTAGTTTGGCTACAAGATCATTCAACTCTTTGAGGTCACTTGAATCAATTTCAACACTCATAGACTTTCCCGATTGATTAAGAAGATAGGAAAGATTCGTCTTTTTGAGTTCTTGTTTTAAGCAGAAAAATTCATATGAATCATTCAAATTAACCATAAGCCGGTATTTTTGAGGACTGCTGTCACTATGCTTTGGATTCAATTGTAGTGAAACTTCATTAATAGGGTAAAAATACCCTTTATCTTGAGAATGCTTCAAACGATTTATCCAACCAGAATCTTCATCACTTTGTGATATTGAAACTGTATCTTTTTGTCCTTCATTTTTACTCGAATAGTGAAAAGAAGGATTTATATCGATCATCAAAGCAATGATGAAAATAGCAACGAATATGGCTATTGCAGGAAATAGCCAATATGCGAATCGTCGCATAAACTTATTTGAATTTATCTTTAATCAAATCACCGAGGCTATTGCTCTCATCATCATTGATTTCATTGAGCATCTCTTGATCTTTGATGCGCTCTAGTTTACGTACAGAAAGACGGATACGATCACGCTTAGCATCGATAACTAAAATAACTGCATCAATCACTTGTCCAATAGTAAGTTCTTCTGGTGTCATAGGTGAAAGATCTTCGTTACGAATCAACGCATCTACACCGCCTTCAAGCGAAACGAATACACCAAATTCTTTAATATCACGAACAGTTGCACTCAAAACTTCATTCATTTTATGCGTTGCTGCAAATTTGTCGATTGGGCTTTCTTCAAGAGCTTTGCGGTTCAATGAGATTTTCTCATCATCTGTGTTGATTTTTGCAATCTTCACTTCGATTTCATCACCGACTTTTAAAGTTTCTTTACATTTTAAATTTTTATCCCATGAAAGATCTTGATTGTGAAGTAATCCTTCTACACCGCCAACTTTAATAAATGCACCAAAGTCAGTCAATGAAGTAACCGTACCAGTGACGATATCACCTTCACGTGATTTTTTCAAAAACTCTTCAAAAGGTTTAGGCTGAAGACGCTTGTACGAAACACGTAATTTATGGGTAATTGAATTTATTTCGATAACTTCAACATCGATTTCTTGACCTAAAGTCAAATAATCTTTAGGATGCTTGATGTTTTTATCCCATGTGATTTCAGAAACATGCAAGAAGCCTTCAATATCATTGCCCAAATCAACAAAAATACCATACGGTTCAATATTGCTAACGGTAACCGTAATGGTATCGCCCTCTTCCAGTGCTTCTTCAACTTCTTTCCAAGGATCAGACTGAACCGCTTTAATCGACAATGAAAGATGACGCTTATCTTTATCATATGCGATTGCTTTAACGGTAACAATGTCGCCTTCTTTATAAAGTTTAGATGGATTAACAGGACCTTTATAGCTGATTTCGTTATAGTGAACCAAGCCATCAATTCCGCCAACGTCTACAAACATACCGTAGCTCGTGATTTTTTTGACAGTACCTTGGATAACTTTATCCTCTTCCATCAATGCATCAATTACTTCTTTTTTACGCTTACGCTCATCATTGAATAATTTACGGCGTGACACAACAATGGATGCTTCAGCAGGATCAACTTTAACGACTTGTGCTTTAATAGTCTTACCAACAACTTGATCAGTATCTTTAAAGGCTGCAAGCGAGCGCGGAAGGAAAAAATGAACATCATCCGCTTCAAGCAAATAACCGCCCTTATTTTTCTTCGTTACCAATGCTTCGACAACAACCGACTCAAAATCTTCTTTGTGAAGATTAATAAATGCTAACGTTTTTTCTTGTTCAAGTACTTTTTTGTACGAAATCTTAGGACGCTCATTATAATGGCCAATAACCATAACGGTGATTTTATCACCCACGTTAAAGAGAAGTTTCCCCTCTGCATCACGAATCTCATCCAGTGGAAGTATTCCTTCAAGTTTCTCGCCAACGCCTACAAGTGCGCGATTATCACTCTCTTGGATCTCTACTACTTCACCCTCTGTAATGCGTGTGGATTCTTGCTCTTTGAACGATGCCTCCAGCATTTCAGCAAAATTTTCTTCTTCATACGCTTCGTTATCGAACGCCATGGCCTATTCCCTTATAACTAAAAATTGCCTGATTATAGCGTACAAATGCTTTTTTTTTGATAAAAAACGATCTCTTTAGTCTTACGACATTTCTTTTATACGATCAAGGACTGCTTGAATTATCCAATCTGGAGTGGATGCCCCAGCACTTACTCCGCAAAAATTTTTCCCCTTGAACCATTCTGACATTAAATCATCTTCACTTTCAATGTGATAACTATTGGTACATACATCTAATGCTATAGAATGAAGCTGCTTAGTGTTAGATGAATTTTTACCGCCTATTACAAT